>JAQGII010000109.1 GCA_028291305.1 Caulobacteraceae bacterium | reverse complement strand
GGGGCAGTAGGTCGTGTGGTCGCTCCGCACGAGCGAGGCCATGTCCACGTCTCGGCGGGGGATGTACTGGACCGCCGGATAGGCCGCCTCGCTGAGCGTCAGCGCCGCTTGGGTGTCGGCGATGATCTGACCGCCCACGGTGACCACCACACGGGACCCGTTGGGTCGAACCTCGATCGGGTGGTCGGGACCCGGAATCTTCATCGGTCTGTCAGACATAGTGAACCTCCTTCGCGGTTGGGAATGGCGTTTCGGCGTCCAGGAACCGGGCCACGTCGACCACGAACAACATCGGATATTGGTATTGTGACCCGTGGTTGGAGTCCGGGTAGAGGATGAGCTGCGCGTTGGGCAGGTTCTGCTGAAGGATCAGCGAGTTCACGGAATAGACGATCACGTCGTGGTTGCCGTTGATCACCAGAGTCGGCTGGGTGATCCCGCGCAGGTACGCAAACGCATCGGCGCTCGGCGCGCCCCACTTTTCGATCGCGGCGAGTTGCGCCGCGGCCACCGCCTCGTCCGCTTCCGGGTCTCGGTCCTTATTGCGCAGGCGAAAGCGCTTCAGGAAGGCTCGGCCGGCCGCCTGGCTCGCCGCACTGGGCGTGAAGAAGACCTTCAGCCAAAGGTCGTCCGGCTTGGCGTACTGGGCGCCGAAGATGGCCTGCGCCTCGGGGGTGAGGGTCGCCATACCTTCGCCGCCTCGCGGACCGGTCCCCACGAGAACCAGGCGGCGGACCAGGTCCGGCTTGAAGAGGGCCAGGGCCTGCGCGACCATGCCGCCTATCGAAAAGCCAAGCACGTCGACCTTCGATAGGCCCAATCCCTCGATGAAGAACGCGGCGTTGGCGGCCATCTCCTCGGCCGAGGTCGGGACCTTGCCGCTGCTGCTGGAGACGCCGGCGTTGTCGAAGAGGATCACTTCCCGGTTCGCCGCAAGGCCGTCGGTCACCAGCGGGTCCCAGTGATCCATGGTTCCGGTAAAATGCATGTTGAAGACGAGCGGAACGCCGCTCGGCTTGCCGAACCGCCGGTAGGCGAACCGGACGCCGGCTGCGTCCACGAACTGCGTCGGCGCGGTCTGGTGCGTAGGTTCAGTCATTGAGATTCCCTATGGCTGTAGCGTGCGCCAACGCCCGAAGCCGTCGAACGGGGTTGCGACACGAAAGCTGCGGAAAGGCCCCTCGTAGGGCCGCACTCGGGCGCGGCGTAAGCCGCCGCATCCGAAGGGGGTCAGCTCACGGTCATCCCGCCATCGACGTTCAGGACGTGGCCGGTGATCCACCGGGCTTCATCCGAGGCGATGAAGACGATGCCGTCGGCGACCTCTTCTGAGAGGCCGAGGCGGTTCAGCGGAACCTGCATCACCAGGGCGGCCTTGTTCTCCGGCGTGCCGGTGAAGCGGGTCAGCATGCCGGTGTCCGTCGGGCCAGGCGCGACGGCGTTCACGCGAATGCCCGACTTGGCGAGTTCGAGCGCGGCCGACTTGGTGATGCCTTCGACGGCGTGCTTGGCGCCCACATAGATCGTGGCGTAGGCGGCGCCGCGGTGTCCGTAGGTCGAGGAGATGTTGATAATGTTGCCGCTGCCCTGCGCCTGCATGACCCGCACTTCGTGCTTCATGCTGAGGACCACGCCGAGGACATTGGTCTCGAATGTCTGATTGAAGGTCTCCGCGGTCTGGTCGATGAGCGGGCCGACCGCGCCTTCGGTGGCGGCGTTGTTCACCGCCACATCGAGGCGGCCGAACCGCGCGACGGTCTTGTCGACCAGGTTGCGGAGATCGTCCTCCTTGCGGACGTCAGCGTTGATGAACTCAGCCTCCGCCCCCAGGGCTTGCAATTCCTTGACGAGCGCGTGGCCGGCTTCGTCGCGACGGCCGGATACCACGACCTTGGCGCCCTTCTTGGCGAAAGCCACGGCGGCGGCGCGACCGATGCCGGTCAGCGCGCCCGTGATCAAGACAACCTGAGTACTCATTCTGCGATCCCTCGTTGGGCCGCCGATAACCGGACGGCGCTTCGTGGGAGCTCAGTTGTCTATTCCGCCGCGCCCGCAGAAGGGCGCGGAAAGGGATATGGCTTATTCCAACCAGGCCATAAGTGGCCGATCGGTTCGCGTCAGGAAGTTGCCCCAGCCGGGCCAGCTCGCGGCCCCAGTGATGCGCACCGGCGCAGGCCCACCTCACTCTGGCACACCCCAGATGCCGTCGGGGGGCGTCCACCCCATCACCCATCTGCGACGTTCAGGACGTCCGCTCTTGGACCGGGGTCAGTCCGCTTGCCGGAATCCACAAGGACTTCGCTCCCCCTCCGCTTTATCGGTCCTTGATCAGCCCCCGCCCCGCCGCGCGGCCTCGATCTTCGCCACGTCGATCTTCCGCATCGTCATCATCGCCTCGAACACCCGCTTGGCGACAGCCTTGTCCGGATCGGCGACTCCCTCAGTCAGCTGACGGGGTGTGATCTGCCATGAATAGCCCCAGCGGTCCTGGCACCAGCCGCACGCGTTCTCCGCGCCGCCGTTGCCGACAATGGCGTCCCAGTACCGGTCGGTTTCGGCCTGGTCCTGCGTCTCGACCATGAACGAAACGGACTGGTTCGGCTTGATGCCGGGACCGCCGTTGAGCCCCAGGAAAGGCGCGCCGAGCACGGTGAACTCCACCGTCAGCTCCACGCCTTCCGCGCCGGCGGGGAAGTCGCTGGGCGCCGCCATCGCCGCGCCGACATGGCTGTCAGGGAAGACGCTCGCATAGAATTCCGCCGCCTTGCGCGCCTCGCCATGGTCGAACCACAGGCAGTTCGTCATCTTGCCGGCCATCGTCCTTCTCCCTTGCTTGGTCCGCCTCGAACCGCGTTCCCGTTTCCCCGGTTCACGCCGTGGTGGGCTACGCTGTCGGGCGTTGATTTGGGACCGCTGATTAGGGCCCGTGGACCAAGTACCACTCACCACCCTGCCTGGCCATTCGCCGCGTTCGGACAGGAGCACCGCCTGGTCGCCGCCTAGCCCCTTTTAACCTTAGCCTTGGGGCCAGAAGACGTAGGTCAGGGCGATGGGCGCGTCCGCCACGGGCGCGTCCTTGTCGCGTGCGGGCTCGACGCGCGTGGCCGCGAGGATCTTCTTGGCCGCCTCGCCGAATACCGCCTGATCCGTCGTGAGGGGCGTGGTCACGATGCAGTCGTGCAGTCGGCGGTTTAGCCCCACAAGGCACCGGACGTCCACGCTCAGGCCCTGCCGCAGAGGCTGCTTGGGGATCAGCAATTTGTCGGCCGCCGGAGACGCGCCGCCGACGATCCGCGGCGCGGTGTCGAAGGTCATCAGGTCAGGCTCGGAAATGCCGTCCTTGCGGAACCGGTCGACGACGGCCGGATCGTGTTTGACCGCGTCCAGCTTCCTCAGATTGGCCCCGGGTTCGCCGATGGCCTCGAGGGTGAGCCCCAGCCCGAACTGCGCGTCGGGCTCGTAGTTCGGATCGAGGTTGATAGCCACTTGGTAGGATTGGCGGGCCGCGCTCAAGGCATGGCTCTTCAGGCGGAGCAGGCCCATCCGGCGGCGAAGGGCGGCGTTGTTCTGATCCGCGGCGATGGCCGTCTTGCAGGCATCGACGCCCGTGGCGGGGTCCAAAGTCTGCAGGCAGGCCTGAGCCGGTGTCAGCTGGGCCTCGCCCTTGCTTGAGCCTTGCGAGCACGCCCCGAGACTGATCGACGCCAAGGCGAAATACAGGATCGTCCTGCCGCGCATTCGCCCTCCCCGGCCATGCTTGGTTGCGAACTAGACGCCACCTTCGCGCGGAGGAAAAGGGGGAGATTTCACGCTATGGCCTCCCTCCTCGTGATCCTAGACGAAGCCCCGCGGAGATCTGGGGAGCCAGGCGTTCGAAACGGGCCGCGTGGACGCGGTGACGCGGGCGGCGGCGAAACTGGGTTATTCCAGCATGCCTAGGGGATAATGCCCCCCAGAACGATGCTGCAGATCGACTCCTCCACGGCCGCGAAATGAGCCTTGGTCAATCGGCGGACATTCATCACGGCCTTCACCTGGGGCATGAAGTCCGCATAGTGCTGCGTGGCGCCCCAGATGAGGAAGATCAGGTGATAGGGGTCGATCGGCTTCAGCTTGCCGGCGGCGACCCGGCGATCTGCATGGAGCGAAGCTGGCAAACGCTTCTTCAAAGAGATGCGAGGCCGGCTCGCGCGGTCCTCAGCTCCGAGCCGCCGTGTCCGTCCTCATCGCAACGTCGGGATGACGAAGCTCTGGTCGGTCACCGGACCGCCGCCGGGCCAGCGCGAGGTCACCGTCTTGGTGCGGGTGTAGAAGCGGATGCCGTCCATGCCGTACTGGTTCAGGTCGCCGAATCCCGAGCGCTTCCAGCCGCCGAAGGAGTGGTAGGCCACCGGCACCGGGATCGGAACGTTGATCCCCACCATCCCCACCTCCACGGTGGAGACGAACTGGCGCGCGGCGTCGCCGTTGCGGGTGAAGATGGCCACGCCGTTGCCGTACTGATGCTGGGACGCCAGGCCGATGGCGTGCTCCAGGGTCGGGGCGCGGACCATCTGCAGCACCGGGCCGAAGATCTCCTCCTGGTAGGTGCGCATCTGCGGCGTCACATGGTCGAACAGGCTGGGGCCGAGGAAATAGCCCTCCTCGTGGCCCTGCAGCTTGAAGCCGCGCCCGTCGACGACCAGCTCGGCGCCTTCGTCGACGCCCAGCTGGATATAGCCCTCGATCTTGGCCTTGTGCGCGGCGGAGACCACCGGGCCGTAGTGGGCGTCCTTGTCGGTGGACACCCCCACCCGCAGGCCGTCGATGGCCGGGATCAGCTTGGCGCGCAGGGCTTCCGCGGTCCCCTCGCCGACCGGCACCACCACCGGCAGGGCCATGCAGCGCTCGCCGGCCGAGCCGTAGGCCGCGCCGATGATGTCGGCCACGGTCTGGTCGAGGTCGGCGTCGGGCATGACGATGCCGTGGTTCTTGGCCCCGCCCATGCACTGCATGCGCTTGCCGTTGGCCGCGCCGCGTCCATAGACGTACTGGGCGATGTC
>JAQGII010000104.1 GCA_028291305.1 Caulobacteraceae bacterium | reverse complement strand
ATCTCAACCCTGACCCTTCAGGGGGGCATTGGACCGCGCCGCCGCTGACGGACAAGGCCTGGTACCCCTTCTACGAGAATATGGTCGAGCTGGACGTGCCGGCGATGGTCCACGTCTCGGGCTCGTGCAACCCCAACTTCCACGCCACCGGCGCCCACTACATCAACGCCGACACCACCGCCTTCATGCAGTTCCTGGAAGGCGACCTGTTCAGGGACTTCCCGACCCTGCGCTTCATCATCCCGCACGGCGGCGGCGCCGTGCCCTACCACTGGGGCCGCTACCGCGGCCTGGCCGACATGATGAAGAAGCCGCACCTGCGCGAGCACGTGATGAAGAACGTCTACTTCGACACCTGCGTCTACCACCAGCCGGGCATCGACCTGCTGTTCAAGGTGATCGACGTGGAGAACATCCTGTTCGGCTCGGAGATGATCGGCGCGGTGCGCGGCATCGACCCGGAGACCGGCAACTACTTCGACGACACCAAGCGCTACATCGACGCCCTGGCCATCCCGGCCGCCGACAAGGCCAAGGTGTTCGAAGGCAACGCCCGCCGGGTCTACCCGCGCCTGGACAAGAGCCTGAAGGCGCGCGGGCTGTAGGGACCAAACCATCGTCATCCTCGGGACAAGCCGGGGGATGACGATTTGGTTTTCGGAGGAGGTTTCGCGGCGCAAGGATGGTCGGCGCGTCGGTTAGCCCTGGCGCGGATATAGGCCGTGCTGCTAATTGTTTGTCTGGCTTCTCAAGAGGCCGCAAACGGGAGTGAGACATGGCGTCGGCGCAGGCCCACGCGGCAGACTGGATCGATCGCGATTTCGTCGCCTATCACGCCGGCGTCCGGCCGGAGAAGACCGCCTGCATCGCCTTCAGGACGGGCGAGCGGGTCAGCTATGGCGCGCTGCACGAACGGGCCGACCGGGCGGCCGCGGCGATCCGGCGCCTGGCCGGCGACGTCAGGGGCCTGGCGGTCGCCTACCTCAGCCGCAATAGTATCGACTACCTGGCCTTCATCCTGGCCTGCTACCGCACGGGCGCGGCGCTGCAGCCGCTCAACTGGCGCCTGTCGGCGACCGAGCTCGAAGTGGTGCTGCTCGACGCCGGGCCGGTACTGGTGGTGTTCGAGGAGGAATTCGCCGGCCCGCTGCTCGAGGCGCTGAAGCCCCTTCCGCACGTCACTGCCCTGACCGCGATCGACTTCGCCGCCGAGGTCGCCGCCGCCGCGCCGGCGCCGTTCGCGGCGGTCGCCGCGGGGCCCGACGCCCCCTTCATCCTGCTCTACACCTCGGGCACCACCGGCAAGCCCAAGGGCGCCATCATCACCCGGGCCAACGCCTTCTGGCAAAGCTACAACTTCGCCGCCGTGGGCGACGTGGGCCCGGACTCGGTGCTGGTCTGCGATTCCCCGATGTTCCACACCGTGGGCCTGATGGCCGTGGCCTGGACCACCCTGCACAAGGGCGCCACCTTCGCCATCTCCGACCGCTTCGTGGCCGGCGAGAGCATCGGCCGCCTGCTGGACGAGGACCTGGGCGCCACCCACTATTTCGGCGTGCCCCAGATCGCCCGCGCCCTGATCGAGGACCCGGCCTACAAGCCGCGCGCCCTGAACCGGCTGACCGGCTTCTTCCTCGGCGGCGCCCCCTGTCCCCATGACCTGATCGAACGGCTGGCCGACGATGGCGTGCGGGTGGCCAACGGCTTCGGCATGAGCGAGACCGGCACCATCATGCATGTACCGCGCGATCTTGCGGTGATCCGCGCCAAGCTCGGCTCGGTTGGCCTGCCGGCCCCGGCCATGCAGGTGCGGGTGGTCGACGACGACGGCCGCGACGTCGCCGACGGCGAGCCGGGAGAGCTGTGGATGCGCGGCCCGGCGGTGACGCCGGGCTATTGGCGCCGCCCCGAGGCCACCGAGGCGGGTTTCTCCGGCGGCTGGTTCCGCAGCGGCGACATCGGCATGCGCGACGCCGACGGCTTCTTCTATGTGCTCGACCGGTCCAAGGACATGTACATCTCGGGCGGCGAGAATGTGTACCCGGCCGAGGTCGAGAGCGCCCTGCTGCGCATCGAGGGCATCGCCGACGTGGCGGTGGTGGGCGTGGCGGACGAGCGCTGGGGCGAGGTGGGCTGCGCCTACATCGTGCTGCGTCCCGGCGTGTCCCTGGACGCGCGGCAGGTCATCGAGACCTCCGGCCAATGGCTGGCGCCCTACAAGCGGCCCAAGCACGTCCGCTATATCGACGCCATTCCGCGCAACGCCGCCGGCAAGGCGCAGAAGGCGGCGCTGCGTGAGCGGCCCCTATAGATGCGCTGCACGGGTCGCCAGGCGGAGCGGTTGGCCGTTTCCGCAGATTTTTTTGCGTCGGCCGCTTGCTGCGGAGTTTGCCATGGCCCACTTGACGGGTTAGACGACGGCGTTCATCGCCGCCTGCTTTCGGGGCGGGCGGTCTACCCTCGATCTTCTTGAAGAATTCGACCCTTTGAAAAAACTCAAAACCACCTTCGGCGACCGTCTAGAGGCCGCCGCCGACGCCAAGAAGGCGATGCTTGCCAAGTTCAAGCCGTTGCCGACCGTGATCGACCCTGATTTCGACAAGCGCGAAGCCGAGCGTGAAGCCGAACGGGAGGCCATCCGCACCGCACGCGCCGCCGAGCGTCAGGCCAAGAAGGACGCGTTGGCCCAGGCCGAACAGGCCCGGCTGGACGCGGAAGCCAAGGCCCGCGAAGACGCCGACCACGCCCGCAAGTCCTCGCAGCGCGCCGAACTGATGGCCATGTACGGCCGCAAGCGCCGCTAGGGCGCGGCCGCCGCGAAATAATTGTCTGGCCCGGCTGGGGTGGGGCCGCACAATCGCGTCGTCTCTTAGAGGCGAGCCGGCGAGGGTGCGATGGCCCCGTTATCAGGACGAGGCAAGGCGGACGACACCGGAGCGGTCCAGGCGCAACTGCGCGTCTGGCTCGACCGGTATGGTCCGGCCCTGCGCCGCCATTTCCAGAAACGCGGCGCCGGCGCTGATGCGGAGGACCTGGTGCAGGAGGTGTTCCTGCGGCTGCAGGTCGGCGCCTCGCGCACCTCCATCGACCAGATCGAACGCTACATCTTCCGCGTCGCCAACAATGTGCTGGTCAGCCGGTATCGACACGACCTGGTCGAAGGGCGGCCGTTCCGCGATCCGCTCACCGAGGACGTCGGATCGCCGGAGCTGTTGTCGCCCGAGCGAATCCTGCTCGGCCGCGAATACTGGAACCGGTTCGTGACCGGCCTGGAGGCGCTGCCGCCCCGCTCGCGCGAAGCCTTCCTGCTGCACCGGTTCGAGGAAATGACCTACGCCGCCATCGCGCGGCGGATGGGCGTATCGGTCAGCGCCGTGGAAAAACTGATCAGCCGGGCGCTGGAGCAGTTGGCCGCCGAACTGGAGCGGTTGTGACGGTCTCGGCCGATCCCTCGAGGACCGCTGCGGACCGGCTGACCCGCGCCGCGGCGCGATGGTTCGCCCGCGCCCGCTCCGGGACCATGGGCAAGCCCGACCGCGCGGCCCTGCACGCCTGGCTGGCCGAGGACGCCGTCCACGGCGAAGCCTATCTGAAGATCGGCGACGTCTGGGACGCGGCCGAGCATGTTCGCGCCGATCCCCAGGTGCTGGCCATGCGCGAGAAGGCCCTGTCCCGCTATCCCGCAGCGTTCAAGCCCGCGCGCCCGGCCCTGGCGGCGGTCTGCGCCATCCTGATCGCCGCCGCCGGCATCGCCCTGGTGGGCTGGATCGTCGGCGCCACCACCCAGCCCGCCTTCCAGGTGTTCCGCACCGGCGTCGGTCAGACCGCCAACATCGGCCTGACCGACGGCTCGCGGTTGACGCTGGACACTGACACCACCATCCGCACGCAGATCACC
>JAQGII010000052.1 GCA_028291305.1 Caulobacteraceae bacterium | reverse complement strand
TCTGCAGCGTGGTCACCGCCTGGTAGGTGTTGAACGAGCCCGCCGTCAGGACCTGGGTCAGGCTCCGGGTGTTTTCGAGCGGCAGGGAAATCAGGTTGACGGAGCCGCCGAAGTTGGACGGCCCGAGGTCGGTGGCGCCGCCGGGGCCCCGATCGATGATCACGCCGCCGATGGTGGAGTTGGGGAAGAAGCCCGTGCCGTGATGGCTGGGGCCGTTGGAGTCGCCCCAGGCGATCCCGTCGTAGGTGATGCTGAACTGGCCGTCGCCAAAGCCGCGCATGGAAATCTTGCCGCCGTCCGACAGGCCGGGGCCGTTGGGTTGGGGCGTGGCAATCATCGACGGGGCGAAGGCGGCGATGGTGCTGAAGTCGCCGACGCGCGGCGCCGACTCTTCCATGAATTTGCGGGTGATGATCGCCTGCGGCTCGGTGGCGGTGAGCGCGCTGCGCACGGGAGCGACCACGGTCGCCTGGCTGGCCGTCGCGGTGACCACGATCTGGTCCACTTCCGGCGAGTCGGCCACCGGCTCCGCGGCGGCCGTGTCCGCCCAGGCCTTGGGCGCGCAGGTCAACAATCCGGCTGCGACGACCAGGACGGCCATCGAACATGCCTGCAACCCGCCATGGCGGCGTACGTGTGTCATTAACTAGTCCCCCGTTGAGCAAATGCCGGATTGGAATCCGACGCTCCGGCTCGGAGAATTCCCCTGGAGCCGGGTCCGCCGGATCGGCAGCCCGATCGCCAGATCGAAACCGCCAAGGTAATCGGCCGTGAACGCCGCCCTTGCAGCAGGGACCCGCCGGGCTTTCAAGTGAACCCGACGTGACAATCCTTGGTAATTATTGTGACAGAGTCGGTCTGCTCTTGATTGTTATTCGGAATTTCCGACACAATCGTCCGGATACATACAAAATAACAAACATTGAGATTCCTTAATGTTTTTGGATTTCGCCCTGGCTCCGGATGGGGGTATGAGCCGCAGTTCGGATCGGGACAGGGCGCCGCCCGCCTCGACCGAGCGGCGCCGCGGCGCCCTTCGCTTCCCTGGGACGCCCGAATGCAGATGCGCATATTGGTGATCGAGGACGACCAGCAGAGCCGGGACTACATCCTGGCTGCCCTGGCCTGCGACGGGCACGACACCCAGGAGGCCCACGACGGGGAGACCGGCCTGCGGATGGCCTGCGACGGCAGCTACGATGTGCTGGTGGTGGATCGCATGCTACCGCGCCTGGACGGACTCAGCCTGGTGCGCGAGCTGCGCAAATCCGGCGTGCAGACCCCCGCCCTCTTCCTGACCGCCCTGGGGTCCGCCGAGGATCGCGTGGCCGGCCTGACCGGTGGCGGCGACGACTATCTGGTCAAGCCCTTCTGCTTCGAGGAGCTGACGGCGCGGCTGAACCTGCTGGGCCGGCGCGCCGCGGCGCCGCGGGGCGGCGTCCTGGTCTGCCGGGGACTGATCGTCGACCGGTTGCGGCGACGCACGACCCGCGACGGGACCCCGATCGACCTCAAGCCGCTGGAGTTCAAGCTGCTCGAGCACTTCATGCTCAATCCGGACCGGGTGTTCACCCGGATGATGCTCCTGGAGCAGATCTGGGGCTTCAAGTTCGACCCACAGACCAACATCGTCGAAACCCACATGAGCCGGCTGCGGGCCAAGATCGACCTGCCGGACCAGCCCCCGATCATCGCCACCGTCCGCGGCGCCGGATATTGTCTTCGTGCCGCTTAGACGCGGGCTCGCCTCCACGGGGATCCGCCTGGCGCTGATGCAGGCCGTCATCCTGATCGGCGCCTTCCAGGCCGCCGGGTGGCTCGTCGGCATCGCCACCCGCCAGGTCATGCATCGGGACGCCGAGGCCCATGTCGCGGCGGAAGCCGCGGCCCTGAGCGACGAATATGGCGCCGGCGGACGCACCCGCCTTGCGGCGTCGATCACCCTGCGCTCCAGGCGCACCGACGGCGTCTACTATCGCCTCAGCCGGGCCGACGGCGCGCATCTGGCGGGCGAATTGCCCCAGGCGCCGTCCGCCACCGGCTGGTCCTTCATCGATGGCGACTCCGCGCCGCCCTCCGCCAACCCCGCCAGCAACCAGGATATCGTGGTCTATGCCCGGCATCTGACCAACGGGGACACCCTGGCCGTGGGCGAGGCCATGGGCGCGCGCGAGCAACTGCGCTCGCAACTCCTGCACAGCCTCTTCTGGTGCGGCCTGATCGCCGCGGTCGGCGGGTTGGGGGCGTCGCTGTTCGTCTATGGCGGCGTCGTCCGCCGGGTGGACGGGGTCGTCGAGGCGGCCCGCGAGGCGTCGCTCGGCCGGCTGGACGCCAGGGCGCCCGTTCGCCACGCCTTCGTCCCTGACGACATCGACGCGCTCGCCCAGGCCTTCAACCACATGCTGGCCCAGATCAACGGCCTGCTGCAGAGCATCCGCCAGGTGTCGGCCGACATCGCCCATGACCTGCGTACGCCACTGACGCGCGTGCGCCAGAAGCTCGACCTTCTGCAGCGCGCCCGCGCCAGCGATCCGCAACTGACCGAAAGCATCGGCAGCATCAACGCGGACATCGACGAGACCCTGCGGGCCTTCGACGCCATGCTTCGACTGGCCGAAATCGAAAGCTCGCGGGCCATCGCGCTGCAACCGGTCGACCTAGCCGCGGTGGCCCTGCGGGTCGCCGACGCCTATCGCCCCGACGCCGAGGAAAGCGGTCGGCAGATAGACGCTTGCCTGCGGCCGGCCGGGGTGATGGGCGACGCCGAACTGCTGACCCACGCGGTGGCCAACCTTCTGGACAACGCCCTCAAGCACACGCCCGAGGGAACCAGGATCTTCCTGGAGACCGGGCAAGGCGACGGCCATCCCTGGCTGTCGGTGTCCGATGACGGACCGGGCGTGCCGGAGCTTCACCGCGCCGCTGTGCTGGAACGGTTCTTCCGGCTGGAGCGCAGCCGCACCACGGCAGGGTCCGGCCTGGGCCTCGCCATCGTGGCCGCCATCGCCAGCCGCCACCGCGCGCGCCTTGAACTGCTCGACGCAGGCCCAGGGCTGCGCGTCCGCCTGATGTTCCAATCGCCAATCGCCACAGCGCCATCGCGCATCGAACGGCGCCACTGGTTCACCCGTTCCCCCCGGCCCAACCCTCTCGTTTCAACGGAGATCTCCCTGTGATTCAGCGTCACCTGATAGCCATCCTCGCCGCCTCGGCGGCCGCCGCCGTCCTGGCCCCGGCCGCCGCCCTCGCCCAGTCCCCGCCGTCGTATAAGGTCACCAAGGCCGTCCCCCTGGGCGGCCCGGACCGATGGGACTACGTGGTCTTCGATCCGCCCTCGCACCGGGTCTATGTCGCCCACGGCGACCGCCTCAGTGTCGTCGATGGACACGACGGCGCGGTGCTCGGCGAGGTCACCGGCATACCCGGCGGCACGCACGGCATCGGCATCTCCGCCGCCACCGGCAAGGGGTATACGGATGACGGCATGGCCGGCGTTGCGGTCTCGTTCGATCTCAAGACCTTGAAGACGCTGAAGCGGATCCCGGCCATGGAAGATGCCGACGGGATCGCCTTCGACGCCCCGAGCGGGCACATCTTCGTGGTCAATGGCGAGTCCAAGACCCTGACGGTGATCGATCCTGCGACCGACGCCGTCGTCGCCACGATCAATACGGGCGGGGGCCTCGAGTACGCCGTCTCCGGCGGCAACGGGAAACTCTACGTCAACGGAGCCGAGAAGAAGGAGCTGCTGCGGATCGACACCCGGACCAACACGGTCGACGCGCGCTGGGCGATCCCCGGTTGCACAAGCCCGCACGGCCTGGCGCTGGACCAGGCCGCCCACCGGGCCTTCGTGTCCTGTGTCAACCAGGTCCTGACCGTGGTCGACACGGACAGCGGCGCCGTGGTCGCCACCTTGCCCATCGGCGCCGGCACCGACGGCGCGGCCTTCGATCCCAAGCGAAAGCTGGCCTTCAGCTCCAATGGCGACGGCACCCTGTCGATCATCCGGGAAGCCGGCCCCAAGACCTACGTGGCCCTCGGGTCGATCAAGACCGCGGTGACCGGCAAGACCATGGGCATCGACCCGCAGACGGGCCGCCTGTACATCGCCGCCGCCGACATCGATCCCGCCGCGCCGGTTCCCGTCGGACCCAACGGCCGCCCCGGCCGGCCCAAGCCGCTTGCGGGAACGCTCAAGCTTCTGTTCCTCGATCCCGCCAACTGAACATTGGCGATCGCGGCGCCCGGCCGGCCATTGGCCGACCGGGCGGTCGCTTCATTGGCGACTTTCAATGTGGCGGACATCCGCCGCTCACCGGCAGACAGCTAGGCTTGCGTCCGTCGTCGGGGTCCAGGGGATTAGATGAAACGATATATCAGGCTCGCAGCGCTCGCGGCGCTGGCGGCGGCCACGGAATCGCGTGCGCAGCCAGCGCCGCCGGGATCGGTCGTGCAGGAGGTGACGGTCCTCGCCCAGGCGCAGCAGAAACAGACCCGGATCGACCGCACGATCTACGCCGTCGCCAACGATCTGCAGGCGACATCGGGTTCAGCCGCCGAGGTGCTCAACAATGTGCCCTCCGTCGCCGTCGATGTGGACGGCGGCATCAGCCTGCGGGGCGACAGCAATGTCACCATCCTGGTGGACGGCAAGCCCTCCGCCCAGTTCACCGGCGCCGCGCGCGGGTTGAGCCTGCTGCAGTTCCCCGCCAGCGACATCGCCCGCGTCGAGGTGCTGACCAATCCCCCGGCCCAGTTCAAGGCCGAGGGGTCCGGCGGCGTGATCAACATCGTCACCAAGAAGACCGGCAAGGCCGGAGCCTCCGGGTCCGCGCAGCTGACCGTCGGCGACAAACGCCGCTTCCTGTCCGCCTTGGACGGCGCCTACAACGTCGGCAAGCTCAGGCTTTCCGGCGGCCTGGGACTGCGCCAGGACGCCAAGGAGCGCATCACCACCGACACCCGCCTCGCTCTCGACCCCCAGACCAACACCTTCGCCGCCAGCCGGCAGGTCCTGGACGAGACCTTCCGGCGACTGATCCCCTCCGCCAAGGCGGGGATCGACTACGACCTGAACGACCGACAATCGGTGGGCGCATCGTTCAGCCATCGCGAACTGTCCGGCGGGCGCTTCTTCGACCAGCATGACCTTAGCGGGCCGCCCGGACAGGCGCCGACGAGCGATTCCAACCGGCACAGCGACGGCCACGAGTGGAGCGTCGACTCCTCCGAGGGCCTGCACTTCAGCCAGGCGCTCTGGCGACCGGGGGAAAGCCTCAGCCTCGCCGTGCAGAGCAGCGCGTCGCGCGAGCGCGAACGCTACGCCTATCGCATCACC
>JAQGII010000038.1 GCA_028291305.1 Caulobacteraceae bacterium | reverse complement strand
TCGACCGCCCCCCAGTACTGGCCCGGCTTCCGGGACATCAGCGCCTTGATCGTCAGGGCCGCCAGGTCGTCGTCCCGCACTTCTGACAGGGTCACGCCGAATAGTCCGATCGGGGTGCGGACGGCGTCGCAGATGTAGGCGGTGCGGATCGGATCCATGCGGACACTCACATAGGCCTGGAAGCGCGCGCCGAACAGGGTCCGGCGCGCGCCTGGAATACAGGAGCCCGGCGGCCTGATCGAGCCGCCGGGCAGTTGGGAGGAACGGCCGAGGCCGCGGGAGACTCCTCCTTGTTGCAAATCCAGATCCGTCACCCCGCGGCGGTCGGAACCTTGGCCTTGTATTCGGCCACGGCGCGCCGGCTCGGGCCCATCGGATCGTCCACCATGGTCGGTTGGTCCTGAGTGGTGATCACCAGGGTCGAACGGGTCTGCAGAGTGTACGGCCGCCATTCGGGCAGGCCCTTGCCGTTGGGATTTCCGGTCTTGGCGAAGTTGGCCCAGTAGGTGCTGACCTTGTCGGCCAGGGCCTGCTTGGCCGGCGTCATCGGGCCGACGATCGGCGCGGACTGCGCCAGGCTGTCGAAGCAGTAGGGGATTTCCGAGGTGTGCGGGGCGTGCAGCTTGCCGCCGCGCGCGGTCGTGTGGTGGGCGAAGTAGAAGAAATAGTCCGGCGCCCCACCCGCCGCCGCCTGGGCGGCCTTGCGCTCGGCCTGGGTCGTCACCCCGTCGGTGAAGGTCCACTGGCTCATCAGCAGCTGGGCGACATAGGTGTTGTCCTTGCCCGGGTAGGCGGCCTTGTAGACGCCGATCAGGGACGCGGCGTCGGCCTCGGGCAACCGGGTGACCTGCTTGACCCGTGTGGCCAACTCCGCGTCGTCGATCGGATCGACCGGCGCCCCCCAGGAGGCGCTTTCGGTCTCCACCGTGCTGGAAATCAGCGGGATGTCCCGCGACAGGGGCGAGGCCGCCGGGTCGAACACATGGGCGGGCAGGCTCCGGCCGTCGACGACGGGGCCGTTGCCGCCGGCGCCGCGATTGGCCGCCGCCACCTCGACGATCCTGCGCCAGGGCAGGGCCTGCATCTCGGTGATGGTCTTGACCTCCAGGGCGTCCACCAGGCGTTTTGCACCGGCCGCCGCCTGGGCCTTGACGCCGCTGCGCACCGCCGCGCCGCTTTGGGCGGAGGCGCAGTGGAACAGGCCCTTGGCCGCCGGCATGCCCAGCAGGGTGGAGACTTTGCCGCCGCCGCCGGACTGGCCGAAGATCATCACCCGGCCGGGGTCGCCGCCGAAGTTGGCGATGTTGTCGCGCACCCATTTCAGCGCCGCCACGCAGTCGAGCATGCCGACGTTGCCGGAGTCGGCATAGGCCTCGCCGAACAGGTCGCCCAGATAGAGGAAGCCGAAATTGTTCAGGCGGTGGGTCACCGAGACCAGCACCACGTCCTGTTTACGGGCCAGGTTGGTCCCGTCGTAGCTGGTGGCGTTGCCGGAGCCGGCCGCATAGCCGCCGCCGTGGAACCAGACCATCACCGCGCGCTTGCCGGAGGTCTTGCCGACCGCGGGCGTGTAGACGTTCAGCGTCAGGCAGTCCTCGCCGACCGGCGCCTGCTGCACCATGTCGGTCTCTTCCTGCATCGGCGTGGACAGGGGCGTCGGCTGCGGCGGGGCCGGGCCATAGGCGACGGCGTCCCTGACGCCGGTCCAGGCGCCCGGCGGCTTGGGCGGCAGCCAGCGGTTCGCGCCGCCAGTGTCCGCGCCATAGGGTATGCCGAGGAACACCTTGGCGCCGTTGCGCGTACGGCCACGGACCTTGCCCGCGGTGGTCTGGGCGACCGGCTCGGCCTCGGCGGCCCCGGCGCGACCGGGCAGGATCATGCACCCGCCCGCCACCGCGCCGGCGCTGCTCAAGACAGCGCGTCGGTCCACCCCGTCGCTCCGTTGGTTCAATCTCTTCATCACTGACCCTCGATCATCCCGCAGTCCGGCCGGCCGCGACCCCGCGGCCGGCGCGGCGCTCAGCTAGTGCCGGAACACCACCTGCACCCCGACTTCACGCGGGTAGCCGGTGTTGACCTGATAGAAGGGCGTGTAGGTGGCGTAGGTCGAGCAGGCCGCCGTGCCGCCCGTCGTCGCAGCGGCGCAGCCGCCGCGGCCACCGGCCGTGTACTGCCCGGTGTTGCGGTCGAACACGTTGTCGACGAACACGTTGAAGTCGAAGTCCTGGTGCTCGACGCCGACGCGGATGTTGGTGTTCTGGATCGCCGGCACGTTGTTGATATCCGGCGCAAAGGCGCCGATGCCGTACACCGTGGTCGGATAGGACGCCGAGTAGCGCCAGTCGATCCGGCCGTAGCCGCGGTAGGTCGGCGCCACGTCGTGCTCGTAGCGCGCGCCCAGGCTGATGGAATAGGGCGAGAGCGGCTGCTTCTGCCCCGCGAACGCAACCACCAGGTTGGTGCCCGTCTTGCCGACCACGCCGATGGTCGTCTGGGTGTACCTGGAGTTGTTGTAGCCGACCGCGGCGTTGAGGCTGAGGCCGGTGAACGGCGCCGCCTGGGTTTCGAATTCCAGGCCCTCGCTGACGGCGGCCTTCGCGTTGTAGGTCGACACCAGGCCGCAGTTGAAGCCGGGGCTGAGGGTGACCTGCGGGTTCTGCCAGTCGATGTGGTAGACCGCGCCGTTGACCTGCAGCCGGTTGTCCAGCACCCGCGCCTTGGCCCCCAGTTCATAGCTCCATACAGAGTCCGAATTGTAGGTCTGCGGCAGATCGGTGGGCTGGAGCCCGTAGACCGCCAGCGCCTGGCCGCAGATGCCCACCGACGGCAGCGGGTTGATGCCGCCGGGACGGTAGCCCTTGGACGCCGTGAAATAGACCAGGTTTGTCGGCGTCAGGTTGTATTGCAGCGACACCTTGGGCGTGACCGGGCGCTCCGTCACGCTGCCGGAGTTGGCGCCGCCGTTGATGGCGTTGGGCGTCTGCAGGGCGGGATTGGGGTTGTCCGCGCCGACGCCGGTGACCGGCCCGATGAACAGGTTGGCGTACTTGAAGCTGACCTCCGAAATGCGCAAGCCGACCGTCGCGCGCAGCTTTTCGGTGATCCAGTAGTTGCCCTCGGCGAAGCCGGCCTTCTCGATGTCCTGCATGTTCTGGCGACGGGCGTCGAACACGTTGAACAAGCCGGGCGCGGACGGCAGGGCCAGGCCGTTGACGCCGTAGCGCTGCTGGACCGTCAGACCGTAAAGACCCTGGCTGAGCTGCGCCAGCGGGTAGAAGTTGTTGTAGAGCTGCGGGTTCCTGATGTTCGAATAGAACAGGCCGGCCACGTAGCTGAACCGCTTGGATTCCGCCGGCGACTGCAGGCGCATTTCCTCGGTGAAGCCGTACCGGCGGTTGAGGGCGACGAAGTGGCCGGCCTGGTCGCGCACCGGGATCGGCGAGAAGATCGCGTTCCAGGCCGGACCCTGCAGCACCGTCCGGGTGGCGCCGGTCACCGGATCGGTGATGGTGGTGGTGGGGTTGGCCGAGCTGGCGTTCGACTGGTAGCGGGCGATCTGCGAGGTCTCGGGCGTGGAGGTGGCGTTGCGGTCCTCGAAGTAGGAAGTGATCGATTTGAACAACGCGGCGTGGAAGTCGTAGTCCAGCGTCAGGTCGGCCACCTTCAGCGAGGTTTCCGACGGCGACACGTCGGTCGCCAGGCTCTGATAGCGCGACAGGTTGTAGGGCCCGTAGGTCGCCCCCGGCAGAATGTAGATCTTCGGATTGGCGGCCTTGGCGGCCGCGCAGGCCGCCGTCCCGCGGGCGATCACCGCGGCGTTGCCGCCGGGCGGCGGGCTGGCGGCCGAGTAGTTGGACGGATTGAAGCACAGGGTCGGGACGACCACCGCGCCGGCGACCGGCTTGGTATAGGTGGTGTTGACGTTGTCGTCCTTGTCCAGGGAGTTGTTGAACGACGCGGTCAGCTTCAGGTCGGGCGTCGGCGCGAAGGCCACTGCCGCGCGCCACATCAGGATGTCGTCGTTGCCGGTGTTTTTCTTCCACACCTGGTTGGAGATGGGATCGACCATGTCGATGAAGCCGCCGATGTACTTCTTGTCGACGCTGACCCGGAAGCCCAGCTTGTCCTGAACGATCGGACCGCCGACGGCGAAGCCGATTTCGCCGCTGGCGTTGCCCTTGCTCGGCAACGACCCCTGCACCTTTCCGTACTCGGAAAATCTCGTCAGGCTCGGCTGAGGCTGGATGTAGCGGATCGTGCCGCCCTCGGACGAGCCGCCGTACAGGGTGCCCTGCGGACCGCGCAGGACCTCGATGCGGTCCAGATCGAACAGCGGGGGAATGGGCGTCCCGTTGGCCGTCGCCACCCCGCCGCCGACGTTGCGCTTCTGCAGGGGCACGTCGTCCAGATAAAAGCCCGTGGTGGCCGCGCCGGCGGCGCTCTGCACGATGCCGCGCAGGGCGAAGTTGCCGACGCCCGAACCCAGCTGCTGGGTGACGGCCAGGGCCGGAACGGTCGACACCAAGTCGTTGATCGTCCTGATGCCCTGCTGATCGAGGGCCTTCTGGGTCTCGGCGGTGACCGACAACGCCACGCGGTTGACCGTGTTGGTCTGGCGCGTGGCGGTGACGACCACTTCCTCCAGCGAATTGGCCGCGGCGGCGACCGCCTGCGCATGAGCCGTTCCGCTGGCCAGACCCGCGCACAGCGCGCTCGTCACCAGCAAGGCCGACCGATACTGTGATGCCCTCGACTTGAACATGTTTCCATTCCCCTCCTGTTGGCTTGTTGATCAAAAAGCTCACCCCGAGCTAGTTGATGTGTTTTTTATTTTGGTATCCGCCGAAAAAACTTATTTAGGAGCCGTGAGTATTTTCGACGGATCCTTGTATCCACTCTCCCCCGGCAGGACGAAGGTGGAAGCTCCATTCTCAGTCTTGACGACGTTGTTGTTTTCTTCGCAGGACCACATGTCGATCCGGGCGCCCGGCGACTTGATGCGCACATAGGTGTCGACGACGCGCCAGGGCTTCTGCAGCGCCGGCGGATCCCAGACGGTGACGTCATCCTCGATCGTGTCGGCGTTGATCTTGCGGATGCGCTCGATCGTGGAGGTCTGGTCCGTGTAGTCGGGCTGAGCGCGCTGATACTGCCCGGGCTTCACGCGGATCGTGTGGACCACCAGGGCGTCGCCGTCCCAGAAGCCGATGGAGTCGCCTTCCCACAGGGGGAAGGCCTCGTCGTCGGGCACATGGCCGCGGCCGTCGGTGTAGATGCGGCGCGCTTCGCTCTGCTGCTCATTGATCTGCCAGACCTGGTCCGGCTTCACGATGTATTCGCGCAGGAAGGGCTCGGTGAGCGAACGCGGGAAACCCGCCGGCAGGCAGTAGCTGAGCTGATCCCACTCGATGCCCTTGATGAGGTCGGCGACCTTCTTTTCGTACTTGGCCCGGTACGGCGGCGTCAGCACCGCCGTCACCTTGCCCTCCGTCGGCGCGCCCGGCTGGGCGGGGTCGAACTTCAGGCCGCCGGGGCCGCGCGTCCAGATTCCGCTCCAGTCGGGCACGTCCGTAGCGGTGTGTTTGGCGCCGCCATGCGCCTTGGCCTTCATGTCGAGGAAGGCTTTGTAGGATTCCTGGAATTGCGCGGGCACAGGCGTGTCAGCCGGAGGCTTGTCCTGCGCCGCCGCCAGCGTCGGCGCGAGCGCGGTTCCGGCCAGCAGGGCGATCGAGAAACACGCGGCCCCGGTTGCTTGCGCCAATTTCAGGCGCGAAGAGGCGCGACGATGAATATTCAAAACTTTCCTCCACAGTTATCGCTCTTACCGTCGATCAAGGCCCTGCCGGCCCAGTCGAGAACGGTTGAGTACATTTTTAGCATTCGTTCCGGGGCCAAGCCGCCGTGATTTTGTCCAGGGCTGCCTTTGACAGTCTCTCCGCACCTAAGTTCTCTGCTTGTGAGAATTGGCGAATAGCCCCTGACCGTCCTGCACAAATCGTGCGCGGTTTTGGCACGAAAGCATCGCGAAATTGCGCGGTGAACATTGCCCGCCGCGGCCGCGCCCCGCCTCGATCAGGCGTCCGGATCGGGCTGCTGTGGGCGGCCGAGCCCCCATCGCCAGGGCCAGATGTCCACCTGTTCGAACAGCCCGCCCCGATTGTATGGGTCCTTTTCGAAGAAGCGGTCCACGGCGGCCCGGTCGGTCGCCTCGAACACCAGGAGGGTGCCGGTCATCGCTTCGCCCGCGTCGTCAAGCAACGGACCGCCGGCGACGCCGCGGCAGCCGGGTTGCGGCGCATAGAAATAGGCCTGGTGCTCGGGCCGCAGGCGTTGGCGGACCTCCGCGGCGCCCGGGCGGTCCCGGCCGATCAACACGAAATAGGGCATTGGCCGGCCGGGTTCCGGGATCAGGCGCCGGCGACGCCGCCGATTTCGTCCTCGAGCCTGTCGAGCGCCGATTCCGCTTCGCTACGGCCCACCTTGCGCGGCGCGGTTTCCTTGTAGAACAGGCTGACCAGCACCCCCACGACCAAGCCGCCGAGCGCCAGATAGAGGGTGTACTGGATGCCGAACTTGCCGGCCAGGAAGCCGGCCAGTCCGGGGGCGACGCCGCCGCCGAAGATCTCGCCGACGGCGACG
>JAQGII010000033.1 GCA_028291305.1 Caulobacteraceae bacterium | reverse complement strand
GAGGCGGTTGGAGTGGGCGTAACGCAGCGCGCCAAGCTTACCTTCGGCGATCAGGCCGAGCAGAGCCTCGAACGAGGGATTGTAGAGCAGGACGTGGCCCACCATCAGGATGCGCCCGGCGGCCTTGGCTTCGCGCGCGAGCAGCTCGCCATCGGCGACGTTGAGCGAGATGGGCTTTTCGACCAGCACATCCTTGCCGGCGGTGATCGCCTCGCGCGCCAAAGGCACGTGGAGTTCGGCCGGCGCTGCGATGGAAACGGCGGTGATAGCGGGGTCGGCGAGAACCTCAGCCCAGGTCTTCGCGACGACCCCGTTCTTGGCAGCTTCGCGCGCGGCGGTTTCGGAGTTGGGGTCGACAATCGCAGACAGGGCCCCCAGCTGGGCCAGAGTGCGGGCATGGTTCTGGCCCCAATATCCGCAACCGACGACTGCAACGCTCATGAGGCCTCCTGCTCAGCGTGGTGGACATAGCCGCTCGGAAAGACAAGGGAAAGTCATGAGTGGCGCATTGGGCCATGGTCGGTTAGACAGCAGCGCCTGAACCGCAGCGACCCATGCCGAACGATCCTTTCATTTCCGCCTCCGCCCGCCCGGCCAAGGTCCTCACTGTCGTCGGGGCCCGGCCCCAGTTCGTCAAGGCGGCCCCAGTGAGCCGGGCGATCGCCGCGCATGGCGGTCTAGTCGAAGCCATGGTTCACACCGGGCAACATTTCGACGCCAACATGTCCGACGTCTTCTTCGAGGAGCTCGCGATTCCGCGGCCGATACACAGGCTGGATATCCACAGCGGCGGCCATGGTGAGATGACAGGCCGCATGATGATCGCCCTGGAGGCGGTAATGCTCAATGAGCAACCCGATGCTGTCTTGGTCTATGGCGACACCAACTCGACCTTGGCCGCCGCTCTGTGCGCCGCCAAGCTGGATATCCCCATCGCACATGTCGAGGCCGGCGTCCGATCGTTCGATCGGACCATGCCCGAGGAGATCAACCGGGTGGTCGTGGACTGTCTGGCCCAGCTGTTGTTTGTACCGACCCAAGCTGGGATGCGAAATTTGGAGAACGAAAAGGTCAGCGGCCGTCTGATGATGATCGGCGACGTCAACTACGACGCCACTCTCCTGCTGACCGGCTTAGCGCTTCGCCAGTCGGCGATCATGCAGACGCTCGGTCTGACGCCGGGCGGCTACGCCGTGGCCACGGTCCACCGTGCGGCGGCGGTCGACGACGGCGGGGCGCTGGAGGAGGCCATTGGCTATCTGCGAGCCGAATCAGCCCGCAGGCCAATCGTCTTTCCAGCCCATCCGCGGACGCGCAAAGCCCTAAAGCGTTGGAATGTTTCGACCAAAGGTCTGACGACTATCGATCCGGTGGGCCCACTGGACATGCATCGCTTATTGCACGATTGCGCAATGGTCTACACCGACTCCGGCGGCCTGCAGAAGGAAGCCTATTTCCACCGCAAACCCTGCGTCACTTTGCGCGACGTGACCGAATGGGTGGAGACGATCGATGCCGGTTGGAATCGGCTTTGGCGTGGCCCAGACTTTGCGCCGCGCCACGATATCGCCGATTATGGATTCGGAGCCGCCGCGCCCGCTATCGTGGCCGCGATCGCCGACTATCTGGCGGACCGCCGTCAAGCGAGCGAGACGGCGGCATGAGTGATCAGACCCAGGCGGAGATCGACGCCGCCAACGCCGTTTTTTGGAATAACTTGTGTGGAAGTCATCTGGCGCAGATGCTCGGAGTGACTGATGACGGCTTGGAATCGCTTGGCCGCTATGACGCTTGGTTTTTCGCGCTGTACCCCTATTTACTTGACCACGCGCCAGTGGCCCAGTTCGCCGGCAAGCGGGTCCTTGAGGTCGGATTGGGCTACGGCTCGCTCAGTCAGAAGATCGCCGAGAGCGGCGCCGATTACCTGGGCATGGATGTAGCCAACGGACCCGTAGCCATGGTGCGCCATAGGCTAGCGCAGGCTGGCTTGCCTGGCGACGCGGTGCAGCACAGTTTCCTGGACAACGGTCTGCCCGACGCCAGCTTCGACGCCGTGGTGGCCATCGGCTGCTTCCACCACACTGGCAACGTGCAGCGGTGCTTCGACGAGACTTGGCGCCTGCTGAAGCCGGGCGGTTATGCCCATCTGATGGTCTACAACCGCTACTCGCACCGCCGCTGGATGCAGAGCCGGCAGTTGTTCTTGCGTGAACTCCTGGCCGAACGGCTGGGGTTGTTGAAGTCGGCTCGGGCCAGCCGGCGCGAGCGCGCGGCCAACGACCGAACCTTGGCTGGCGAGGCCGCGCCCGAGACAGTCTTCTTGTCGGTGGGCGAAGTGAAGCGCCGCATGCGCCGCTTCTCGGCAGTGCGGGTTTGCAAGGAAAATATGGACGACAGCGACGATCCGAAGTGGGATCGCAGCAGAGTCCTGCCGACTTGGGGCCGGCGCATGGGTCTCGATCTCTACATCACCGCGCGTAAGTGAACCGCCCAACTATGGCCGAGGCCACGATCATCGAACGTGAGCCGGGGATCGACCTCGCCGCCGTGCTGAACGACCGCTACCAGTCCGCACATGGCCGAGGGCTATCCTTCATGTGGACCGGACCGATAGACGCGCATCGACGAAGCTGAACGACGCGCCACCTTCTCGCTGACCGTTCCGGAAAAGCAAGAGGCGGCCTCTGACCTCATCAAGGTCCAATTGATATTCGGCCGGTTCGGCTACTGCGGCGAGAGGGATTTCAAATGCGCTCTGGCTGGTGGCTTCGTCGTAGATCGACATAAGCACCTCGCCCTGCACGCCGTGGACTCGCACAGAAAGCCGGACCGACCCAGCGACGGAGTCGAGGGCGCTCAAGCGCAGGGTGGCCCCGAAGTTCCAGGCATCCATGGGCGTGCAGACCCGCGCCTCATCACCCTTGACGATTACGCTCGCACCCGCCTCCCTCCAGGCGTCCTGGCATTGCAAATCTTCTGGCCCCCATTTGGCAATGGGAACGCCCCCCGGTTCACCGTTGGCGGTTGCGCCGGCAGCAGCGTCGTCCTCAAGCTCGGCTGAACACAGCGCGGCCTCCAATTCCTCGAACCGCAGATCGTAGTCCATGGTCCGGGCCGTGGCGAGACGCGCCCCTACGGCGACCGGATCGTCGCGCGTGGGCGCAAGCCTGCGGATAGCGCGCTCGTAGTCTCGTGCTGTGCGGGCGAAGGTGAATTGGTCGGGGTGCGCCTCCAAGGAGGGGATGGGCGCGGTTACAACGGGTAGTCCACAGGCCAGATACTCATAGGACTTCAGGGGGAGGGAGACCGCGATCAGAGGCGTATCGCGATACGGGGTGATCGCTACGCTGGCCCGCTGAGCCCGCGCGGCTACCTGCTCTGGCGTAAGCATTCCGTGATAGTGCACGTTCGGCCGTCGCAGAGCCTTCCACCACCCCGCCATCCCGGGTTTGGCCTTCTCGCTCTCATCAACAGGTCCGCAGAAATCAAAATCGAAATCGGTCATGCGTCCGGCCAGAGCGTCGATAAGATCGAAATCGAGTCTTTCGTTGATGCCGCCTTGATAAAAAATGGAGGGCCGCGGCTGGGGTGTACGCCCCAGCATGCGATCCAGGAGCCCACGCCGCGGAAACCGGGGTTGATAGGTGGAGGCGTCGGAATTTAGCCAGAAGGCGAAATCGCACCCATTCCGCAGAGTCATGCTGCGGCCGGTGAAAGATGCCGCCCGCACATAGTTGGCCTCGACCGCCGGAGAAACGGCTACCATCAGATCGCAGCCCTGGAGTTCGGCCAGGACCAAATTTCGGTAGACGTCTTCGAAATAACGGACCGAGTCAGCTCCGAGGGTGTAGTCCTCGGTCGCGTGAAAGACTTTGAGCCCCCCGGCCCAACTCCGGATGAAGTCGCGGTAGTTGAAGTTGTAGATCCAAAGGAGCGGTCGCCGTACGCCCTTGGCCTCGAAGAAAGCCCTGAGCGCCTCCGCTGGCGTTGGCTGATGGTCGGGATCGCGCGGTCCGGATACCTG
>JAQGII010000008.1 GCA_028291305.1 Caulobacteraceae bacterium | reverse complement strand
CCACCCTGCGCGAGCTGGGCTACACCCGCGCCGCCGCCCTGGACGGCGGCCTCAAGGCCTGGCGCGAGGCGGGATATCCGCTGGAGCGGTAGCTGAAAAAAAGCCGGGGTCCCCGCCTTTGCGGATGAGCGGAGGGAGAAAGCTGCTAAAGCGCTTCTCGTTTCGCAGACCTTGAGGATCGCTTCGCGATGTCTTCCGCTCCGCCACGCGCGGCCGTGATCGGCCTGGGTTCGATGGGCTACGGCATGGCCCGGTCGCTGCTGCGGGCCGGGTTCGCGGTGGTCGGCTGCGACGTCTCGGCCGCCGCGATGCAGCGGTTCGAGGCCGAGGGCGGCGAGGTGGCGCGCACCCCCGCCGAGGCGGCGGCGGACGCCGACGTGGTGGTCTGCGTGGTGGTCAACGCCGCCCAGACGGAAGGCGTGCTCTACGGCGCCGAGGGCGTCGCCGAGGCCATGCCGCCGGGCGCGGTGTTCGTCTCCTCCGCGACCATGGACCCCGAGATCGCCCGCCGCCTCGCCGCGCGGCTGGAGGCGGCCGGCCGGCATTACCTGGACGCGCCGGTCAGCGGCGGCGCCGTGCGCGCGGCCCAGGGCGAGCTGACGGTGATGGCCTCCGGAACCCCCGCCGCCTTCGCCGCGGCGAACGCGGCGCTGCAGGCGATGGCGGCCAAGGTTTATGCGCTGGGCGACGCGGCCGGGGCCGGGGCGGCGTTCAAGATTATCAACCAGCTGCTGGCCGGGGTGCATATCGCCGCCGCCTCGGAGGCCATGGCCTTCGCCGCCAAGCAGGGCCTGGACCTGGACAAGGTCTATGAGGTGATCACCGCCTCGGCCGGCAACAGCTGGATGTTCGAGAACCGCGTGCCGCACATCCTGGCGGGCGACTACACCCCGCACAGCTCGATCGAGATCTTCGTCAAGGACCTGGGCATCGTGCAGGACATGGCCCGCGCCCAGCGCTGTCCGACGCCCCTGGCCGCCGCCGCGCTGCAGATGTACCTGGCCGCCGCCGGGGCCGGCATGGGCGGCGACGACGACGCGTCGGTGGCGCGGGTCTACGCCCAGCTGTCGGGCGCCCAGCTGCCGCAGAAGAAGTAGAGCGCCATGCCCGCCTTCGCCGCCAACCTGAGTTTCATGTTCCAGGAGCTGCCGTTCCTCGACCGCTTCGACGCGGCCGCCGAGGCCCGGTTCGTCGCGGTGGAGTATCTGTTCCCCTACGAGCATCCGCCCGAGGCCATCGCCGAGCGGCTGGAGCGCACCGGCCTGACCCAGGCCCTGTTCAACCTGCCGCCCGGCGACTGGGCCGCGGGCGAACGCGGGCTGGCGGCGCTGCCGGCCCGGTTCGACGAGGTGAAGGCGGGGGTCGAGACGGCGCTGCCCTATATCGCCGCCACCGGGGTGAAGCGCGTGCACATGATGGCCGGCCTGGCCGATCCCGGCAGCGCCGCCGCCAATGCCGCCTACCGCCGCTCGATCGCCCATGTCGCCGGCCGCCTGGCCGAGCTGGACGTCGAGGTGATGCTGGAGCCGATCAACGGCCGCGACATGCCGGGCTATTTCCTGGGCGACCTCGACGTCGCCGCCGCCCTCATCGCCGAGCTGGGCCTGCCCAACGTCAAGCTGCAGTTCGACATCTACCACTGCCAGATCATCCACGGCGACGTGACCATGCGGCTGCGGCGCCACCTGCCGATCACCGGCCACGTGCAGATCGCCAGCGTGCCCTCGAGGAACGAGCCGGACGGCGAGGAGCTGAACTATCCCTTCCTGTTCCAGCAGCTGGACCTGCTCGGCTACGAGGGCTTCGTCGGCTGCGAGTATCGGCCCCGGGGCAAGACGGTCGAAGGGCTGGACTGGATGACCGACGCGGGCGCCCGCTGACATGGGCCGCATCGCGAACCGGGTGGTCCTGGGCTGCATCGGCGACGACTACACCGGCTCCTCCGACCTCGCCAACGCCCTGACCCGCGCCGGCCTGCGCACCGTCCAGACCATCGGCGTGCCCGCCGACGACCTTGAGCTGCCCGCGGCGGACGCGGTGGTGGTCGCCCTGAAGAGCCGCTCGATCCCGGCGCAGGAAGCGGTGGCCATGGCCCGTCCGGCCCGCGCCTGGCTGAAGGCGCGCGGCGTGCGCCACATCATGTTCAAGGTCTGCTCGACCTTCGATTCCACCGACAAGGGCAACATCGGCCCGGTGATGGACGCCCTGCGCGATGACGAGACGGCGGACGGCGGGGGCGGCCTGGTGCTGGTCAACTGCGCCTTCCCCGAGAACCGGCGGACGATCTATTTCGGCAACCTGTTCGTCGGCGACGTCCCGCTGAACGAAAGCTCGATGAAGGACCATCCGCTCAACCCGATGCACGACGCCGACCTGGTGCGCGTGCTGGGCCGTCAGAGCCGGGCGAGGATCGGCCTCGTGCCGCTGTCGGACGTGGACCGGGGCGCGGACGCCATCCGGGGGCGCATGCGGGCCCTGGCGGCGCAGGGCTATGGCGCGGCGGTGATCGACTCGGTGTTCGACCGCGACCTGGCCGCCGTCGGCCGCGCCGCGCTGGACACCGCCCTGACCGTCGGCGCCTCCGGCCTGGGCATCGGCCTGGCCCGCGCCCTGATCGAGGACGGCTCCGTGGAGCCCGCCGGCAGTTCCGACTGGAATCCAGCCCCGCTCGGCGGCCCCATCGCCGCCCTGTCGGGCAGCTGCTCGGCCGCGACGCTGGAGCAGGTGGCCCGGGCCGGGCGCTGGGCCCAGGTCCTGCGGCTCGATGCCCAGGCCCTGGCGGCCGGCCCCGAGGAAGCCCGGCGCGCCATCGCCTGGGCGCTGGCCCGCCTGGACGGCGGCCCGGTGCTGATCGCCTCCAGCGCCCCGCCCGGCGAGGTGCAGGCGCTGCAGGCCCGCTTCGGCCGCGAGGCGGGCGGCCGGGCCATCGAGGACGGCCTGGCGGCGATCGCCCAGGGCCTGGTCGAGGCCGGCGTGCGCCGCCTGATCGTGGCCGGCGGCGAGACCTCCGGCGCGGTGGTCGACCAGCTGGGCCTGGCCGCCTTCGCCATCGGCCCGGAGATCGCCCCCGGCGTGCCGGTGCTGCGCACGGTCGGCGGCCGGGGCCCGCAGATGATGCTGGCCCTCAAGTCCGGCAATTTCGGCGGCCCGGACTTCTTCGCCGACGCGGCGAAGCTGATGCCTTAGGCGCCGGCGGCGGCGGCTCACGCTGGCCGGCCGTTCGACGCTGGGATGAGGATATTGGTCTATGCGCCTGCCGAGGAAGATCGGACGCGGCGTTACGCCAAGGTCGGCTCAGCCGGATAAAGTCCCCAACATGCCCAGTGAGCAAACACCCTTCGGATCAGGCTTCGGCGGCGGACCGGCTTTGGTCGCTGAGCGAAGAGCTGACCGGGGTCCGCTGGGATGGGTAGTGAGGGACAGCGACCGACTGAGACGAGGTTCGTTGTGGGGTTGTTGTCCTTGGGTTGGATGTAAGCCGTGACCAGATTGGGCGACGGAGGCTATTGGCCAAAGCCGATCTGGGTCATGAACCCGGCGTTGTCCCAGAATAGATATTCCTCATCCATGACGCCGTTCTTCCAGTGACCGACGGTGTCCATGGTCAACTTGAACGGCTTTCCGGTAGGCGGGATCACCTTGCCGCCCGGCAGGTGCATGGGCTTGGAGAAGGTGCCTTGCAGCACCCCGATGACCGAAGTCCACTCGCCCGATTGGATCTTCACGGAGTGGGTGGGGATGTGGGTGTCCGGAGCGAAGGTGAAGATGCCCTTCAGCTCTTCGATATGGGCCGGGAGCCCGCGCGTCGTATGCCCGTCGGGATAGTGCACCAGGATGTCCGGCGCGTGGCTTTCCTTCAGACGGTCCCATTTCTGGTTGGAATAGACGTCGAAATCCAAGGTATCGAAGGTCTTTAGATGCGCTTGGCCGATGCGTTCGGCGGTCCGGTAGCGGGCCAGCGCCTCGGCATCCCCCTTGGGGCTGGCAATGGCGGGCGCGGAGGCGGCGATCAGGGCCGCCGTGGCGAGGGCGAGGGTCGCCCCGCGAAGCATGTTGCTGGTCATCAGAAATCTCTTTCTCAGCGGGACCGACTCCAGGAAAATCTGCGGTCCGGTCCAGAGCCCGGCAGGGTCTTCCCGCAAGAAGCAGGGGCCTCCGCCGTGAGGCGGGTGCAACGTTGGTCGTCTGGTGTCGGGCTGCATCGTGGTCTCCAATTCCCCCACGATGCATCAACAGGATTGATGCGATAATCCCGCATTTAGTCTAATTACCTCCTACTCTAAGTAGGAGATGGCCATGCCCGATCGGTTGACCGGTATGGAAGTTTTCGCCGCAGCAATACGTTTGGGCGGACTGTCGGCGGCAAGTCGTGAGCTGGGGATGTCGCCAGCCATGGCGACAAAGCATCTCGATGCGTTGGAGCATCGCCTTGGCGTCACCCTCGTTCGCCGCACGACCCGGCGGCTGGCCCTCACCGAAGCCGGCAGGCACTTTCTCGACCGGACCGAGCCGCTGCTGTCGAGCTTGGCGGAGGCTGAGAGCGAAGCCTTGGCCGCCAACGTCGCGATCAATGGTCTTCTCCGCGTCGCTGTCCCTGTGTCGTTCGGCACTCTGCACGTCGCGCCCCTGGCAGCGGCGTTCAGCCGCCAATACCCAGAGGTCACTCTCGAGCTCGGACTGAACGATCGTTACGTCGACCTCATGGAAGAGGGCTGGGACGTGGCGGTCCGCATTGGTCGGCTGGCCGACAGCAGCCTGATCGCGCGCAAACTGGCCCCGGCAACCATGGTGGTGGCTGCCTCGCCGGCTTATCTTTCCACGCACGGCGTTCCGCGCACTGTTTCGGAGCTGAGCCGGCATGACTGCCTCGGCTTCACGCTCTCGCCGATCGGGGGGGCGAAGACCTGGAGTTTCGGGGTCAAGGGCGAGGTGAAAATCCCCGTGCGCAGCAGCCTGTGCGCCAACAACGGCGAAGCCCTGGTCGCTGCAGCCATCGAAGGCCAAGGATTGGTCTATGGGCCACGGTTCATCGCCGCATCGGCGCTCAAGGACGGGCGTCTCAGCGCCCTCGACCTGGATGTGGCGCTATTCGATCTCGGCGCTGTCTACGCCCTGACCCATCCGGACCGCCGCCCGGCGGCAAAGACCCGAGCCTGGATCGATTTCCTCGCGAACAGTATGGAAGCGCGCCGAGAAGAGCTG
>JAQGII010000524.1 GCA_028291305.1 Caulobacteraceae bacterium | reverse complement strand
AGGCCCACGGCGGCGTGCAGGGCGTCTACCGGCACCAGTCCCAGACCACCGGGACCACCATGACCTTCGCCGTGTTCACCCCGCCGCAGGCGGGGCCGCGGCCGGTGCTGACCTACCTGTCGGGCCTGACCTGCACCCACGCCAACGTCATGGACAAGGGCGAGTACCGGCGCGTCGCCGCCGAGCTCGGGATCGTCGTCGTCTGTCCGGACACCTCGCCGCGCGGCGAGGGCGTGCCCAACGACGACGCCTATGACTTCGGCCAGGGCGCCGGCTTCTACGTCGACGCCGACGAGGCGCCGTGGAAGGCCAACTTCCGCATGTACAGCTACGTCACCCGCGAGCTGCCGGCCCTGATCGCCGAGCACTTCCCGGCGGACATGGCGCGGCACGGGGTGTTCGGCCACTCCATGGGCGGCCACGGCGCCCTGACCCTGGCCCTGCGCGAACCCCAGCTCTACAAGTCGGTGTCGGCCTTCTCGCCGATCGTGGCCCCCAGCCAGGTCCCCTGGGGCCGCAAGGCCTTGGCCGGCTATCTCGGGCCCGACGAGAAGCGCTGGCGCCAGCACGACGCCGTCGCCCTGATCGAGGACGGCAGGCGGGTGAAGGACATCCTGGTGGACATCGGCGCGGCCGATCCCTTCCTCGACAAGGAGCTCAAGCCCGAGCTGCTGGAAGCCGCCTGCCAGGCGGCCGGCATCCCCCTGACGCTGCGCCGCCAGGAGGGCTACGACCACTCCTACTTCTTCATCTCCACCTATATGGAAGACCACCTGCGCTGGCACGCCGAGCGGCTGTAGCCGGCCCTGGTCGCCTGGACGCCGGGGAGCCTACTCCCTGAACCGCACCCCGATGCGGATCACGCGCGGGGCGTCGTAGCTCTTGACGTGGTCGGCGGTCTGGCCGGTCTCGATGGCGGCGTCGGTCAGGTTCTCGGCGGCGAGGTAGACGCCCCAGTCGCGCGTGATCTGGTACGACACGCGGGCGTCGACCCCGGCCGCGGCGCGCAGGGTCAGGGTGTTGAGGTCGTCCTCGAACCGCGATCCCTCGTAGCGCACGTCGGCGTTGAAGCCGAGCTTGGCGGTGGCGCTCCAGTGCGCCCCGCCGGTGATGACCACCTTGGGGGTCTGGGCGGGACGCTTGCCGGTGAGCTGCGGGGCGACCGAGCGGCCGTCGACCTTGGCGTCGGTGTAGGCGCCCGACAGGCGCAGCTCCAGCGGCGGGATCGGCTGGTAGCGGGCGTCGGCCTCGACCCCGGCGGCGTTGATCGCCCCGGCGTTCTGGCGCTGGTAGAAGATGCCGCCGGCCGGCACGAAGCCGGCGCGCGGGAAGGTCGCCGGACCGACGCCCTGGGTGACGTTGGTGATCGGGTCCTTGAGCTGGTTGACGAAGCCGGTGGCGCTCCAGGTCAGGGGGCCGGCGTCGGCGCCCACCGCCAGCTCGCCGCCGTAGAGCTTCTCGGGCTTCAGGTTCTCGTTGGCCTCGGTGATGTTGTTGCCCACCCGGAACGGCCGGTAGAGCTCGTTCAGGCTCGGCGCGCGGAAGCCGGCGTAGCCGGCGGCCCGCACATAGAGGCCGCCGAAGTCGCGGCGCAGACCGGCCCGCGCGGTCGGCACCGACCCGCTCCGGTCGGCGATCACCGGGTTCAGGGTCACCGCGCCGGTGGACAGCAGGGTCTCGATGCGGTGGCCGTGGGTGGTGCTCCACCGGTCGATCCGGGCGCCGCCGGTCAGGAGCCACCCCCCGCTGCGCCAGGCGCCCTCGGCATAGGCGCCGTAGATCAGGGTATCGCCGCCGGCCACGCGGCCCCTGGTGAAGGCGCCATTGACGAACGAGGTCTTCTCGCTCTCCTCGCCGCTGGCCGCGCGCATGTCGAAGCCGGCCTCCAGGCTGCCCCAGTCGCCCATCCTGCGCACGGCGGCGTTGGCCCCCCAGCCGGTGGCGGGGGTCTTGTACTGCACATTGGCGGGGGTGGCGGTGTTGCGGTCGGCGGAGATCGCGGCGGAGGAATTGTACAGGTCGCTGCGGCGCACCCAGGCCTGCACCTTCCAGCCCAATGTGTGGGCGTCCGGCTGGGCGGCCAGGGTCAGGCTGGCGTCCTGGCCCTTGGAGGCGGAGTTGGAGCCCACCAGGCCGGACCCGCGCGCCTCGCGGTAGGCGCCGACGTGCGCCGCCAGGGCGGCGGGGCCGAGGTCAACCACCGCCTTGCCCGAAGCGGTCCAGTCCTCGACCGACAGCTCGGCGTCGCCCCGGCCGGGCCTGGCGCGCACCGGGATCCAGTGGTCGCCCTGCTCGCTGGCGGCGGCGGCGAACAGCTGCACCTCGCCGACCTTGTGCGAGGCGGCCAGGGACGCGCGCCGGGCGCCCAGGTCGCTGCCCGACAGGTCGCCGATCAGGCCCCCCGTCACCGCCGACTTCTCGTCGAGCGCCACCACGCCGGTCAGGGCCCCGGCGCCGTAGGCCCCCGCCCCGGCCCCGCGCACGACCGAGGCGCCCGCCAGCGATTCCGGCGTCAGGCTGGTCCAGATCACCCAGTTGCCGAACGGATCGTTCTGCGGCACCCCGTCCAGGGTGACCAGGGCCCGTCCGGCGCCGGACGGCGCGATCGAGCGCAGGGACACGCCCTGGGTGGTGGGATTGGCGCCGGCGCTGGAGCCGCGGCGGAACAGCGACACCCCCGGCGAGGTCTTGATGATGTCGTCCACGCGCGGCAGCGTCTGCAACGCCTGCGGATCGATGTTGACGATCGAGAAGGCCGCGTCGGCCGGCGAGGTCGGCAGCCGCGCCGCATTGACCACCACTGTGTCCACCGCCGGCGGCGAATCGGTCGCCATCATGTCCCGCTCCCCGTGGGCCCAACCCTGTCGGGGCCCTTGATCGCGCCTACTAGCCTCTGCACGGCGGCGTTCGCAATGCCCCTCAGGCGGCGTTTTCGCCCAAGATTGCGGCGCCGCAGCAAGGTGTGCCTCAAATGCGGCAGTGCAGCATAAAGTGACCCATCAACTCGGTATCCGGTACCGTCGCGTCGGGTTTTGGCCCATAGTGAGGCTTAGGCGCTCTGTAGAAGCGTCTCTCTAGGGAGGAGTTTTCACAGCTAGCTGGGAACTCCTAAAATGATCCGCACTCTCATCGCCATCTCCGCTTTCGCCGCCATCGCCGGCGCCGCCAACGCCGCCGACCTCCGGGTCAGCCTCGTCGGCAAAGACTCCGCCACCATCCGCACCGAAGTGAGCCAAGCCGCCAAGCTGGCCTGCCAGGACGTGTCCGTCTCGGATTACGCACCCTGCGTGACGGAAACCTATCGCAACGCGATGGACCAGGTGATCAAGGTCAAGAACAGCAAGTAACCGTTGCGGGCGGCGGGGCAACCTCGCCGCCCGTCCGCCTGTCCGGTTCGAATGAGTCCATTTGAACCGGAAAGGCTCTAGACGCGCGCTCGGGGCTGCGGCTGTCCGCCGGCCACCGGCCGCGCCGGGCTTTGCCGCGCCTGGATATACTGGAACACCTCGCCCATCGGCGCGCACCAGATGGGCTGATCCGACAGCCAGCGCAGGATCGCCCGGTGCGACGCCTGGCTGGTCTGGCCCTCGCCTTTGCGCACGCCAAGCACATCATGGAACACCAGGATCGCCCAGCCGCCGGCGGCCAGGGTCCGGCGCACGTAACGGAAGGCCCGGCGGGGATCGTCCACCGCGTAGGTCGGCTGGTAGGCGTGCAGCAGCAAGGGGTCGCTGACCACCCGCGACGGATCGTTGGCCAGGCCGCTGACCGTCCGCGCCGCGGCGATGCGGCCGCGCAGGGCGCGCCCGTAGCGGGCGATGCGCTGGCTCTCCTCGCCCTCGCCCAGACCGATGAAACCGCAGGGGTAGGCGTAGCTGCGGAACCGGTCGGGGCTGAAATGTTCGTCGAGGAAGGCTTCCATCGGCGCGATCTCCTCGTCGCCGAAGCGGGCGCTGGTGCAGTGCCTCAGCTGGCACGGGTGGGTGACGGAGTGGTTGCCCACCTCGTGGCCGAGCCGCCAGACCGCCTGCCAGCGGGGCAGTTGGTCCTCCATGTTCTGCCGCGTCAGGAAGAAGGTGGCCCTGAAGCCGGCCGCCTGCAGGTCCGGCGCGGCGTTGTCGATCTGGCTGTCCAGGCCGTCGTCGTAGGTCAGGCTGACCGCGGCGCGCGCGCCGCCCGGCCAGCGTAGGAGCGGGCGGGCGGCGGCCAGCCCGCCGCCCATCCCCGCGATCAGGGAGACGGCGCCGGCGGTGAAGGATCTGCGGCTGACCACGGCGCTTCCTCGGCCGGACGAGCCGCGCGCTTCAAGGCGCGGCGATCGCCAGGTGATGCAGCACGATGCCGCTGGTGACCGCCACATTCAAGGAGTCGAAGCCGCCCGCCATGGGGATGGCGACGGTGCGCGCCCGCGCCAGGATCGCGGGCGGCAGGCCGGGGCCTTCGGCCCCCAGGATCAGGGCGGCGCGAGCCGGCCGCGCCAGCCGGTGCAGCGGCTCGGACCCGGCGGGGCTGAGGGCCAGGGGCTCGAAGCCCTCGGCGCGGAGCAGGGCGATGGGATCGTCGCCGGGCTGGAACCAGGCGAACGGGGTGGTCAGGGCCGCCCCCACCGAAACCCGGATCGCCTTGCGATACAGCGGGTCGCAGCAATCGGGCCCGAGCAGCACCGCCCCCGCCCCGAACGCCGCGGCGTTGCGGAACAGGCCGCCCATGTTGTCGTGGTTGCCGATGCCGAACAGCACCAGCGCCAGGGCCCGGTCGGGCAAGCCGGCGAGCAGGTCGGCCGCGCTGGGCGCCGGGGCGCGCCGGCCCACCGCCAGGATGCCCCGGTGGATGTGGAAGCCGACGATGGCGTCGAGCACGGCCTGGGGCGCGGTATAGACCGGGACCGACGGCGCGAGGCCGTCGAGGATGGGCTGAAGCCCCACCACCCGCTTCTCGTCCAGCAGCAGCGACTCCAGGGCATGGCGACCGCCGGCCACGACCTTGGCCAGCACCACCTCGCCCTCGACCATGAACCCGCCGCGGCGGCCCACGAGGTCGCGCTCGCGAACCTGGCGGTAGGGTTCGATACGCGGATCGTCGGGATTGTGGATGGGAACCAGCAAGCGTCCAGCTTAGGCGACGATCCCGGCGGGCGAAAGCCGGGCGGCCGGTCTCAGCCGGTCAAGGCCAGGTTGGCGCGAACGGCGAATTGCCCCGCCAGGGCGCCGTCGCGCAGGAAGATGTGGATTTCGGAGCTCTCGCCGTTTCTGGCCAGGGTCTTGGCCAGACGCCGGGCGGCGGCTTCCGCCTTGGCGCCGCTCAGGAACATCATCTCGCTGTCGAAGGCGTCGGCCTGCACGGACCAACCTTCTCCAACCGGCTTGACGGCGATAATACGGGTCATGACGGGCGCTCCTATCGTCGTCCCCAGCGATAGCCGGGTTAGATGTAGGCAGCGTGACGCGGGTGTAACAGCTTGACGCGTTTCACGATTTATTTTTTTCGGGCG
>JAQGII010000523.1 GCA_028291305.1 Caulobacteraceae bacterium | reverse complement strand
CGGGATCAGCCCGGATAAGTGCGCATGGAGCCCGTTCGACCAAAGCGATCACCAAGCCGGGCCTGCGTGAAGATCCAAGATTGCGGGCCGTACCGCTTGGGAAGCCAAGCGTTCCCCAGAGCCGTCTCCGCACCACAATGGGAACGTCGGTTGGTTGCCTAGGTAGCAGCCCCCAGCTACGAACCGCCGTGTCCAGTAAGCGGACGTCCACAGCCACGGCTCGAAACCCGACCTCGCCTCCCCTATGATCCGGCTCCCGGCCTTCGCCGGCGCCAGCGGAGAGAGCCATGTCCAGCGTCTACGACTTCACGGCCGCCGCCGCCGACGGCTCGCCGGCGCCGCTGGCGGACTATCGCGGCAAGGTGCTGCTGATCGTCAACACCGCGTCCAAATGCGGCTTCACGCCCCAGTACGAGGGGCTGGAGGCGCTGTGGCGCAGGTACCGGGACCAGGGGCTGGTGGTGCTGGGCTTCCCCTGCAACCAGTTCGGCGCCCAGGAGCCGGGCGACGCGGCCGAGATCGCCAGCTTCTGCGCCCTGACCTACGACGTGACCTTCCCGGTCCTGGCCAAGATCGAGGTCAACGGGCCCCGGGCCGACCCGCTGTACGACTTCCTCACCCACGCCAGGCGCGGCATCCTCGGCAGCGCCGCGATCAAGTGGAACTTCACCAAGTTCCTGGTCGGCCGCGACGGCGAGGTGCTGGGGCGGTTCGCCCCGGCGGACAAGCCGGAGTCCCTGGCGGGGGCGGTGGAAAAGGCCCTGGCGGCGTCCTAGGGCCAATTGCCATTCTCCTGATCTTGGCTCCGACCTCGCCTCATGGCGGCATCCCACGCACGTCCGAAGGCCGTGCCGGGGGACCCAAGCGACATTGGCCGAAGGCCTTGCCGGCCGCGCAGCCGATCCACCGGGGCAGCCCCCAGCGGCTGATCTTCACGAGCGCCTGAACGGGGGATCGGCGCTTGGGTCCCCCGGTCAAGCCGGGGGATGACGGTATTGGGGGACGCGGCGGCTGCGCGAAAACCCGCCGTGCTTTTAGCCGACTGAATGTCGATTGGGCCCTAGGCCTCGATATCGCGCGCGTCGATGCGGTCCTCGAGGTCGATGTCGTCGACGACCGCCCCGTTGGCGTCGGTCATCTCGAACGGCACGCCGTCGGCGGTCAGCTCCGCCCATTTGGCGAGCGCCGCCTCTTCCGTTGCCGCTGTGTATGTCACGGCCCGGCCGGGATGGCGGGCGGATATTCTATATGCCATGCGGCATCATAACCGCGGTCGGTCCAAAGCGCGATGCCCGGCGCGGGCCCGATGTGCGGGGGGCGGCTAGGCCCCCGGAGCGGTCGCCATCCAGATGACGTGGCGCGCCCCCCGCCGCCCGCCGGTCGCCCGCACGCGCGCCTCCTCGACGGCATAGCCGGCCCGGCGCAGGCGCTGCTCGAAGCCGGCGCTCGGCGCCGAGGACCACACCGCCAGCACGCCCCCCGGCCGCAGCGCCCGGCGGGCGGCCGCCAGCCCCTCGTGGTCGTAGAGGCGGTCGTTGGCCTTGCGGCTCAGGCCCTCGGGGCCGTTGTCGACGTCGAGCAGGATGGCGTCGTAGCCCGCCTCGGCCGACCGGATCAGGGTGCCGACGTCCCCCTCGCGGATCGTCACGCGAGGGTCCGCCAGGCATGCGCCGGACAGATGGGCCATGGGTCCGCGCGCCCAGGCGATGACCGCGGGCACCAGTTCGCCCACCGTGACCTTGGCCTGCGGACCCAGGTGCTCCAGGGCGGCGCGCAGGGTGAACCCCATGCCGAATCCGCCGATCAGCAGGTGCGGCCGCGGCCGGTCCCCGAGCCGGGCGCAGGCCAGGGTGGCGAGCGCCTTTTCCGAGCCGCTCAGCCGGCTGTTCATCAGCTCGATGGCGCCGGACATGATCGAATATTCGGCGCCGCGCCGCATCAGCCGCAGTTCGCCGCCGTCGTCCGGCACGGCGGCGGTATCCACCAGGGACCAGGGGATCATCGGGGTCAGGCCGGCGGGGGCGGCGGCAGGCGGCTGACCACGGCGAACAGCCCGTCGCTGTATTCGCGGCGCAGTTCGTTCCAATAGTCGTTGCCCCGGTCGAAGGACACGAAGTTGGCGGTGGAGAAGCTGTTCGCCTCGTAGCGCAGCATGTCGATCGGCAGGCCCACCGACAGGTTGCTGCGCATGGTGGCGTCGAACGACAGCAGGGTCAGCTTGGCCGCCTGGTCCAGGGTCATGTCGGCGGTCAGCGCCCGGTCCAGGATGGGTTTGCCGTACTTGGTCTCGCCGATCTGCAGGAAGGGCGAGCGGTCGGACGCCTCGATGAAATTGCCGGCCGAATAGACCTGGAACAGCCGTGGCGCCTCGCCCCCGATCTGGCCGCCCACCAGGAAGCTGGCGCCGACATCGCCGTAGGGCTCCACATATCTGCCGTCGCGGTCGACGATCTCGCGCAGCTTGGCGCCGACCATCTTGGCCGCCTCGAACATGGTCGGCGCGGTGTGCAGGTCGTAGCCGAGATCGCCGGTGCCCGCCGCCTCGCGCAGGGTGGTGACCACCGCCTGGGTGGTGGCCAGATTGCCCGACGACAGGATGACGATGACCCGCTCGCCCGCCGTGACCAGGGTCATCTTGCGCACCTGGGCGATCTGGTCGACGCCGGCGTTGGAGCGCGAGTCCGAGGTCAGCACCAGGCCGGCCGGCAGCAGGATTCCGAGGCAATAGGTCAAGGCGCGTCTCCTACCGTGGTCCTGGGCCCGGCATCCGTCCGGCGGCTCCGGGAGCCCCTTCGTCCGGCGCGTTGCCGCGGCGGCCCGCCCATCCCATAAAGCACGCGGGAGGCTCCTGTATGGAACGAGTCGAAGATCTCGCCGAAATCGTCGCCGTGGTGCGCCGGGACATGCAGGCCCACCTCGGCCGGGGCCGCGTGGCGGACTATATCCCCGCCCTGGCCCGCGTCGATCCCGGCCGATTCGGCATCGCCCTGGTCACCTGCGACGGGCGCACCGCTTCGGCGGGGGACGCCCAGGTCCCCTTCTCGATCCAGAGCATCTCCAAGGTGTTCACCCTGACCATGGCGCTGGAGAAGCTCGGCGCCGACCTCTGGCGCAGGGTGGGGCGCGAGCCGTCCGGCTCGGCCTTCAACTCCATCGTCCAGCTGGAGCGCGAGAAGGGCATTCCCCGCAATCCGCTGATCAACGCCGGCGCCCTGGTGGTCACCGACGCGCTGCTGGAGCGGGGCGACCCCGCCGCCCTGATCGGCCGGATCGCCGACTTCCTGCGTCTGCAGTCGGACGACCCGTCGGTGGCGATCGACGCGGAGGTGGCGGCGTCGGAGGCCGACACCGGCTTCCGCAACGCCAGCCTGGCCAACTTCCTGCGCGCCAACGGCAACCTGCACAGCGCCGTGGACGACGTGCTGCGGGTCTATTTCAACCAGTGCGCCCTCAGCATGACCTGCGTCCAGCTGGCCCGCGCGGGCCTGTACCTGGCCAACGGCGGGCGCGATCCGGTGAGCCTGGCCCGGGTGACGACGCCGGTGCGGGCCCGGCGCGTCAACGCCATGATGATGACCTGCGGCCACTACGACGCCTCGGGCGATTTCGCCTTCCGCGTCGGCCTGCCCGGCAAGAGCGGGGTCGGCGGCGGCATCCTGGCCATCGCGCCGCGGCGGGCGGCCATCGCCGTCTGGTCGCCGGGGCTGAACCCGGCGGGCAATTCCTATGTCGGCCAGATGGCCCTGGAGCGGCTGGCGTCGCTGACCGGCTGGTCGGTGTTCTGATTCCCAAGGCATGCACGCCGTCTGTCAAATATAAATCCCGACATTTGCGATTCCATTTGAATTTCGAGGATTTGGATTCTACTTGTTGTCGTCCCGGAAGCCAGGGATGGGTCAGGGCTTCTGGTGAAGTTTCGAAATATAAAATATATAAAAAACAATTAGATAGCTACTAACGGCTGAGTCCTTCGAACTTGGCTGAAATCAAAACACGGGCAGCTCAAAAAAGCCTGGAACAGGGAGCCAATATGAGAACCGGCCGTCCGAATGCCGCCGATCGGTTGGCGCAGCGGGGGCGCAGCGCGAGGGCGGT
>JAQGII010000522.1 GCA_028291305.1 Caulobacteraceae bacterium | reverse complement strand
CCCTGGCGCTGATGGGCGGGGCGGCGGCGGCGGCCCCGGCGGCCACGCCGCAGACCCCCAGGCTGGGCCGGCCGGCCACGGCGGCCGAGCTCCAGGCGGTGGACATCTCGATCGGGCCCGACGGCGGCGCCCTGCCGGCGGGCTCCGGCTCGGCGGTCCAGGGGGCGGCGGTGTTCGCCGCCAAGTGCCAGGCCTGTCACGGCGCGGCCGGGGCCGGCGGGCCCAACGACCGCCTGACCGGCGGGGTCGGCTCGCTGGCCACGCCCAAGCCGGTCAAGACGCTGAACAGCTTCTGGCCCTACGCCACCACCGCCTTCGACTACATCCGCCGGGCCATGCCGCTGACCGCGCCCCAGTCGCTGACCAACGACGAGGTCTATGCGCTGGTCGCCTATCTGCTGTCGGTGGACGGCATCGTCGCCCGGGACGCGGCGCTCGACGCCAGGACCCTGCCGCTGGTCAAGATGCCCAACCGGGACGGCTTCGAGTCGTGGGAGGCGAAATACCGGCCCAGGACCGCCGCCCGCTGATCGCGGCAGGGCGCCGGAGGCTTTCTGCGGCGGCTGTCAGATTTTGCGCTTTGTCCGCCCGGCGCCTCGTCCCTAAAACTGTGGTCATGACACTGCACATCTATGGCGACAGCCGCTCGGGCAACTGCCTCAAGGTCAAGTGGACGGCCGAGAAGCTCGGCATGCCCTACGACTGGACCGAGGTCGACATCCTGCAGGGCACGACCCGCCAGGGCGACTTCCTGCGCCTGAACCCGGCGGGCCAGGTCCCGACCGCCGTGCTCGACGACGGCCGCGTGCTGGCGCAGTCGAACGCCATCATCCTGCACCTGGCGGACGGCTCCAACCTGATCCCCAAGGACGCCTACGACCGGGCCAAGATGTTCGAATGGCTGTTCTGGGAGCAGTACAGCCACGAGCCCTACATCGCCGTGGCCCGCTTCCACCGCCTGCTGCTGGGCAAGGGGCCGGACGAGGTGGAGGCGCGCATCATGCAGCGCGGCGAGGCGGCGCTGGAGCGGCTGGAGCTGCAGCTCCAGGCCACGCCCTTCCTGGTCAAGGACGCCCTGACCCTGGCCGACGTGGCCCTGGTCGCCTACACCCGCGTGGCCGACGAGGGCGGCTTCGACCTCGGCAACTATCCCGCCATCCAGGCCTGGGTGGCGCGCGTCGAGGCGGCGCTGCGCATCGCCGACTAGCCCAAGCCTTGCTTTGCGCTTGCGCCCGCCACGCACCTGTCGCAGAGCGTTGCTAGGACCCGGACCCGTTGATGTCCGCGGTCGGAGCGCCCCATGGCTTCTCAGCATCGTCTCCTGGCGCTCGCCGCCCTGGCCATCGGCATGGGCTCGGCCGGCCCGGTCCTGGCCTGGGGCGCGGCCGGGCACCGGCTGATCGGGGAGGTAGGCGTCGGCGCCCTGCCGGGCAGCCTGCCGGCCTTCCTGCGCACGCCGCAGGCGGCGCGGGACATTGGCGAGCTGGCGCGCGAGCCCGACCGCTCGCGCGGCGCGGGCCGCACCCACGACAGCGACCGCGACCCCGGCCACTTCGTCGACGTTGACGACGACGGCAGGATCCTCGGCGGGCCGCCGCTGGATAAGGTCCCCGTCACCCGCGTTGAATACGAGAAGCAGCTTCAGGCTGCCGGGACCGACAGCTGGAAGGCCGGCTACCTGCCCTACAGCATCATCGAGGGCTGGCAGCAGCTGGTGAAGGACTTCGCCTACTGGCGGGCGGACACCGCCGGCGAGAAGCGGGCCACCGATCCCGTGCACAAGGCTTGGCTGGTCCAGGACCGCATCCGCCGCGAGGCGCTGATCGTGGCCGATGTCGGCGTCTGGGCGCATTTCGTGGGGGATGGCAGCCAGCCCCTGCACACCAGCGCCACCCACTACAACGGCTGGGGCGCCGGACCCAATCCCAAGGGCTACACCCTCGCGCACATCCACGCCCCGCTGGAGGGCGGCTTCGTCAACAGAAATATCAAGGCCGGCGCCGTGAAGGCTGCGATGCGCCCCTATGCGGACTGCGGTCGCTGCTTCATCGACGAGCTCGTCGGATCCTACCTGGTCGACGAGCACCGGTATGTGGAGCCCCTCTACCAGCTGGAAAAGGACGGCGGTTTCAAGGACGGCGATCCGCGCGGCATGGCCTTCACCACCGCCCGCCTGGCCGAGGGAGCGGCCGAACTGCGCGACCTGGTGATCGACGCCTGGAACGCGAGCGGCAGGATGACCGTTGGATATCCCGACGCCATGTCCGCTGCCGACATCGAAGCCGGCAAGGCGGGCGACGCCTATGTCCTGCTCTACGGGATCGACTAGGGCCGTGCCAAAGCCAGCGCCACTGCAATTCGGGACGCCTGAACCGGGCGTCAAATACCGTGACCGGCCGGCCGTGTTCGCGGTGTGCGAGCGGCGCGGGCAGATCGCCATGATCTGCGTCACCCGCGAAGGCGCGCCGCCGATCTACGACCTGCCCGGCGGCGCCATCGAGCCCGGCGAGAGCGAGGCCCGCGCCCTGGCCCGCGAAACGGTCGAGGAAACCGGCCTGATCGCCCACGCCGGCGAGGAACTGGCCCGCGCCGACCAGTATATGGTCAAGGCCGACGGCGAGCCGGTGAACAATCGCTGCGTGCTGGTGGCCGCCGTGATCGACGGCTTCGACCCGTCGCAGAAGATCGAGGAGGACCACAAGCTGGTGTGGGTCGATCCCGACGAGGCCCTGCGCATCGCCCGCCTGGACAGCCAGGCCTGGGGCATCGCCTGCTGGATCCGCCGCCAGGCGCGGCTGCTCAAGGGCGAAGCGGCCTAAAAAACCGGCGCGTTCACCATCCTTGCTTGCCGGCGGTTAAGGCTGGCAGTGGCAGGGTGGCGGCATGGATCCTGTTTCCTCCATCGCCCTCTCGGGCCTCAACGCCGCCTCACTGCGGGTGCAGTCGTCGGCTTCCAACCTGGCCAACATGGACGACCAGGCGCCGTTGCCGGGCTCCGGCGTCGCCGGTCCCAAGCCCTATGCGCCGACCCGTGTCTCGATGACGAGCCTGGGCGCCGGCGGGGTGCAGGCCCAGCTGCAGCAGGACCCGCAGGCCTATGGCGCCGCCTATGCGCCTTCCAGCCCCTACGCCGACCCCGCCGGCATGGTCGCCACGCCCAACGTCGACATGGCCGCCGAGGCGGTCGACCAGGTCCAGGCCCTGGCCCAGTTCCGCGCCTCGGTGCTGATGATCAAGGCCCAGGACCAGATGCAGACCTCGGCCTTGGACCTGCTGCGCTAGAGCCTTTCCGGTTCAAATGGAATCATTTGAACCGAATAAAACGGCTCTAAATCATAGCGTTAGAGCGCGTCGGGCGGTGATGCCGGTATCCACTTTCGCCTGACGTGCGCTAGCGCTAGAACACCCTGGCGGAAGACTCCTCGTCTAGCTCCGGGAACTGCAGCCGGCAAAGCGCGCCGCCGCCGTCCGCCCGGATGTGGAACTCGCCGTTGAGCTGGCCGGCCATGGTCCGCACGATCTTCAGCCCCAGGCTGTCGCCCCCGTCGGGGTCGAACCCGACCGGCAGGCCGCGACCGTCGTCGCGCACGGTCAGCACCTGATGGCCGTCCGCTTGCTCCAGGGCCACGCGCACCCGGCCGGCCTGGCCCGGCTCGAACGCATGCTCCAGGGCGTTGTTGACGCATTCCAGCAGCACCAGGGACACCGGGGTGGCCTGCTCCACGTGCAGCGGTTCGTCCCCGCCCTTGACCTC
>JAQGII010000519.1 GCA_028291305.1 Caulobacteraceae bacterium | reverse complement strand
GCGCGGGCGTTGACGGCCGGGGCGGCGGCGGCGGCCGAGGCGCCCAAGAGAAAGTCACGACGTTCCATCCTATTCAACTCTCTGTTTTTCAAGCCAATGCTTCTTCACTTTGGCGCGCCGGGGCGCCGCAGTCTGCCGTGAACCCATCGGGAAAGGCGACGTCCTGCGCCCCGTTCGGGCGCCAAGCCGCCTCGTATCGAACGTCTGCGGAAAATTCCAATCAGACTGCGGGCCCGAATCTGGGCGTCTTACTCGTCCGATTAGTCGGCCAAAACCGCCAAAACCCGGCCATCGCCGAGCGCCCGGAACCAGCCCGCCAAGGCTGAAGGTCGAACACGCTCATCGGAGATCCTCGCCGCGACGCCGCTTGATGAAAGGCGGTCGCATTTCGCCCGAAACGGCGACGTCCTATCGACTTGCTTGCGGGTCATCGTTGCGAAGAGTTCTTCCATCGAGTTCGCCCGTGTCACGCAGGATGTAGAGCCCTCCAGACCCAATCATGTAGATGTTCCCGCGCGTGTCGGTGAGCGTATCCTGAGCGATGTAAGTTTTGCTGGATCCCGTTTGCGAAAGCTCCGGCTGCAGCGAATCCGGCGGAATGAAGTAACCGACTATCGTCGGCAAACGCGGGTCGTGGATGTCATAAACCCATAGGCCGGCATTGAAGTACGCAACGTGAATGAGATCATTCGGCCTGGCCACGTCAGGATTGTGAATTTCTGTGGAAATATTGTGTGGGCCAAATCGCCCTGGCCGATCGCAGAAATCGGTAATTCCTAACGATTTGGGCGGGACCGGCGGCGGAAACACCGAGATCAAAAACGGATGAGCAGGGTCCTTGTTGTCGACCATAGCCTGAAGCGACAACGCCTCTCCATTTGAGCAGCTCGGAAACCGCGCCTCCCCGGAGACGTAAAGCAATTTTCGGTTCCAATAGGGAAGTACTGTGTGAACCGACTGCGCCCCGTTGAAGACAAAGGGCGGAATCATCGTGAGTTTTCCGACGAGCTTGGGATGAGCGATATCGCTTATGTCCAGATTTACGACATCCGGCGTATAGCCCATGACCAAAGCCTTCCCATCGGGACTGATCTGGGCCGGTCCGTGAAAACTGGGCAACGGCTTGTCCTGCGGAAGGGTCTCATCCTTGTCTTGGCCGTATTCGAACCAATGCATCACCTCCAACGGCCGGGCGGGATTGCTGACGTCCAAGACGACGAGTTGCATTCCCCTGAACCCGGGGCGGGCCGCCGTGACATAGGCATACTTGCCGCCGGGATATGAGTTGCGATGCGTGCCGTAGGCCCCCGTCTCCCAATGACCGACTTGCCTTGGGTCGGCCGGATCACTGACGTCCCAGAGAACTATACCCTCTTCCGGGCCGGCGGCCGGATTGGGCGCGGCGGGGGCCGCCATGGTCTCGCGAGTCACAGATTGCTGAAAGTTGGTGATCAGCAGATCGCCATGAAGGGTTACCTGGCTCATATCTGCGCCGGGCGGAACCGGAATTACTTTTATCCGACGAGGATCGGCAGGATCGGTGACGTCGAACACCACCAGGGCGCTAGGTCTTCCGTTTGGCTCCTTGTCCGCCGAGTAGGCGGTGAACAGATACCAACGCCCGCCCGTTTTTTTGATCGCTATTTTGATAGTAAGGCGATGCTCAAGATCACTATATCCAATGGGCTTTATATTGTTAGAAAGCCATCCCTTCGGTATAGGGCCTGCCGAGCTGGGCAATGAAAAGAACATTGCCCCTATAAGAACCAATATTCTTACGCCATTTGTCGAAATAGTCATAAAAAATGACTCCCCCGGAAGTCAATATTTGTCAGGCAGCATCGCGCGCGCTTGGCGGCCAATTTGGCCGTATTGATCGGATCAGGGCAGGCTCAAGAAACGGCGATGGATCAGTATTTGATCCGCAGCCCCACCGTGTAGTAGCGCCCGACGATGTCGTCGCCGGAGACCGCCTGGCCGTCGCGGCCAGGCGTGGCCGTGAAGTTGGTCTGGGGCGAAATCCGCGGATTCTGATCGAGCACATTGTTCACGGTCAGGAACAGATTGCCGGCATGGCCAGCGGCGTTGAACGCGTAGTTCAGGCCCAGGTCATGATAGAAGATCGCCGGCAGGTTGCCGTCCACATAGAACTGCGTCGGGTTGCCGGAACGGGCCAGTCCGCTCAGATAGCGTCCCTCCCAATTCACCGTCACCGGCCCGACTTTGTAGGTCAGGTCGCTCGTGACGCGGTGGGCCGAGAAGCCCACGATGCCGCCGCCGCCCGCCACGCCCGCCGATTGGGTGACCACCGCGCCCGGATAGGCCTGCGTGGTCATGTCAGGCTGATAGGCGTACAGGAGACGCAGATCGACGTGGCCCGCCAGGCTCCTGAGCAGGTCGGCCATCTCGAAGCTGTAGCTCGCCTCGACGTCGATCCCGTGAGTGGCGGTCTTCGCGGCGTTGATCGTGTAGTTGGTCACGTAGAGCGGGAAGCTGGTCGGGGTGGCGCGAACGGCCGCGGCGCAGACCGGCGAGGTTCCACCCGAATTGGCGCATTCCTGAAGAACGGCTGTTTGGGTGCCGTTGATCGAGGACAGGGCGTTGGCGATTTCGATCTTGTAGTAGTCGAGCGACATCCGCAGCCGCGGAATGTAGTGCGGCGAATAGACGAAGCCGACCGTGGAGGTCCGCGCCACTTCGGGCACCAGGTTGGGGTTGCCGCCGGTCAGCTGCTGGGTGGTGCCGCTTAGCTTGCTGATCGGATCCTGAAGGATCACGTTGGCGATCTGGGTCGGCGCGAACATGTCGTTCAGGCTCGGCGCGCGGATGTCCTGGGACTCGGTCCAGCGGATGCGCAGATCGTTGATCGGCTGATAGTTCAGGCCGTACTTCCAGGTGCGGGTCGCGCCGCTGCTGCTGTAGTCGGTGTAACGGACGGCGCCGCTCGCTTCCAGGGACTTGGCGAAGGGCGCATCGGTGACCAGCGGGATGGCCGTTTCGGCGCTGGTTTCCCAGACGCGGTTGCGGCCGCCGCTCGCGCCCTGGACCGAATAGGCCCAGAAGGTCGTCAGGCCCGCGCTGCCCGTCGGCGGCTTGTTCAGCAGGGCGGTATAGCTGGGAACGGCCAGCGGATTGACGTTGCTGGTCTCCACCAGGCTCTGGACGCGGTATTCATAGTTGAACGCCACCGACACCGGGCCGGCCCAGTTGTTGAAGGGGTTGCCGGAAATGCTGCCAGCGAAGTCGTCCAGCTTGTTGACCGCCTGGAACTGGGTGTCCTTGAACAGGAAAGTCTTGGCCGCGGAGCTGATGTTGCCGCTGCCGAGGATGTTGGCCGGCGCGCACCCGGGATAGAGGGCCGCATTGGCGGTGAGGCTGACCCGGCAGACGATGTTGCCGCTACTGTCCTTCACCGCATCGACCGCCGCATAGAGGTTGGCGTAGCTGATGTTGTCGACGGTCTTGGAGCGGATCAGGCTCTGGCCGTGGGTGTAGTAGGCCTCCCACTTGTAGTCGCCCAGCGTTCCGGTCAAACCGCCGGTGAAGTTCAACGCGTCGATCTTCTGGTTCAGAGCAGCGTCGGCGGTCAGGTCGCGGACCAAACGGTTGACGGTGATGCTGCTGGCGCCCATCGCCGCCTTTTCTGCGGCCGTCAGATAGGGATTGTCGTTGGTGATGGTGAACGGCGCGGCCGCGACGATGGGGGTGTGCATGTTGTAGACCTCGGTCTCCGCCCCCGCCAGTTGCAGGTAGGCGCTAACCTGGTTGGTCAATTCGTATTCGAACCGGCCGAACACCTGGGTGGTGATGGTCGGCGGGGTCAGGTTGAGACGGGCGAAATAGGCGCCATCGCCGCCGACGGCGACGTTGGCCTGGGTCGTCGGCGCGCCTGGATTGAACGCGCCCAGCGTGCCGTCTGACAGGAACTGTTGTCCTTTGACGCTCGCAGGGCCGGCGGTGACCAGGCCGCCGAAGGAGGCGTTGGAAATCCGCGCGTTCTGCACCAGCACGAACGGATTGGTCGCGCTACCCGCCCCGCCGATACCGGTCGCGCCGACGTAAACCGAATTGGTGGACGCCCAGGCACGGTCCTCATGCTGGCGGACGCCGTCGTTCTGGGCGCGCTCGGCGCTCCAGATGAAGTGCCCCTTATCGGTCACCGCGCCGCCGCCGGCGACGCCGATGCGGCTCGAATTGGAGTCGCTGTGGCTGGACGTCCCGCCCTGAACCACGGCCTTCAGGCCGTTGAAGCGCTTGTCGAGCACGAAGTTGACCACGCCGGTGATGGCGTCCGAGCCATAGACCGCCGAGGCGCCGCCGGTGACGACGTCCACGCGCTGGACCAGCATCTGCGGCAGGGTGTTGACGTCGACCTGGTTGTTGATCGAGGTGGTGGGCACGCGGCGCCCGTCCAGCAGGACCAGGGTGCGGGTGATGCCGAAGCCGCGCAGGTTCAGATAGGCGCCGCCCTGGATGCTGGCCGGGCCGCTCACGCTGCCGTTGCCGGCGCTGTTCGCGGAGAAGGCGAACTGGGGCAGCTTGTTCAGGGCGTCCGGAATGCTCGACGGCGTAGTTTGCTGCAGCTGCTCGATCGGCGCCACGGTGATCGGGGTGGGGGCGGCGTAGCCGTTGCGCACGATCCGCGAGCCAGTGACAACCACGGTATCGAGTTGCGCGGGCGTAGGCGCTTGCTGTGCGAACGCAGGCGCGGCAACGGCCAACAGACTGGCGCCGCCGCAGAGCGCGGTGATGAATTTCATAACGATCCCCCCTATTGTTCGATTATTTTATTGTTCGATTATTTGGCTTTTACCCCGCCTTGAACAGGGCGGGTCGTCATATTTGAAACGCTTCTGCAACTACTGAAACAGTCGGGCAGCTACACGGAAATCTGCAGCGAGGTTACGCCTGCTTGCGTCTTGAAATGAGATACTTGCGTTGGTTGCATGACATCAACGCTTCCGAGGAACCGTCGCAGCAGACCCAATGAACTGGCGGCCTTGGCTGCCGATCAACCCTCCCCGGTCAGAATGATCGAGAAGATTGCAAGCTCCGCGAGATGTCAATACCGCTTCAATATACATTGGACGTTATTCTTCGTTATGATCGGACATAATTATAAAATGAATTCAAAATTCCAACATCGACAAGACTGCTACCCCCTCCGGAAGAAGCCCGAACTTCTGTGGATCGAATTTTAACAGGAAGCGCCAACAGCCGTTCGACCGGGCTGGCCGGGTTGGCCGGGCGCCGCATCGTTACGTGAGCCTCTCCGGAAGCCCCTGTTCGTGAGTATGCCGCGCTAACCATGCCAGTCCGGGCGTGCGCATAGGCGACCTGACTAGATCGATCAGCCATGGTGCGCGGCGAAAAAACCGACGGATGCGCGCCTTCCGCCGAAACTTTTCCCCCCCGCTGATGTTTAGGAGCCCGACGCCCGAGCGGCCGTGAGGCGTGTACACAGCCGCTCTCGGGACCTCGCCCCAATGACATGCGGTGCTGGAATGACCATCGCCTCGACGGATTCTTCACAGTCTTGGCTTCTCAAGCTCAAAGTCGCCTGCGATCTGGCCGGTCTTTCGCCCTATTCATGGGACCCGGTCAGCCATCGGCTGGAATGGGACGACCGGCTGAAGGCGATGTGGGGTTTGCCGCCCGAGGCGCAGGTCGACTACGACATCTTCCTGGCCGGCGTGCATCCGGACGATCGAGCCGCGGTCGACGCGGCGGCGGCCCATTGCCTAAATCCAGACGGCGGCGGGGTCTACAATGTGGAATATCGGGTGATCGCGGTCGAAGGCGTGGAGCGATGGATATCGACTCATGGACGCGCCATTTTCGCGGGCGATCAGCCGTTGGAAGTCATCGGCATGGCGATGGACATTACCGATACAAAGCGCGGCGAAGGCGCATTGCGCAAAAGCGAGGAGCGGTTCCGCCTCTTTGCGGAGAACTCGTCCCATGGACTGTGGATCATCGACGCCCGGCTTGGCGCCTTTTTGTACCACAACCCGGCTCTCGAGCGGGTGTGGGACGCGCCTGCGGACGCTGTGCGGGATGTAAAGGGCTGGCTGGCCAGGATGCACCCCGAGGACCGGGATACCGCCGCTGAAGTCCTCCACCAGATCGGCAAACATGGCGGCCCCGCCAACTTGGAATACCGCATCATGCGCGACGACGGGGCGGTGCGTTGGATTCACGACGTCGCTTTCGGGATCCGTGACGAAGGCGGCGGGATCGGCATGATCGGGGGGATCGCCAGGGATGTCCCCGGCCCCAGCAGCCCCCTTGTCTACCTGATCGACGCCGCCGATCGCTCCAGGCAGCACATCGCCAGCCGGTTGCGCGCGGCGAGATTCCGCGTGATCGAGTTCGCGACGGGTCGCGCCTTTCTCGAGGTGGCCGACGCCTTGGCTCCCGGATGCGTAGTGCTGGACATATGCCTGCCCGGCAGCGGAGGCCTGGCCGTCTGCCGCACGCTGCAGAGGCGCCAACGCTCATTGCCGGTGGTGGTGGTGGACAATCACGGCGGTGATGCTCAGCGGGCGGTGCTGGCCATGAAAGCCGGCGCCATCGACGTCCTGTGCGCGCCCTGCGGGGCGCAGCTTCTGCTCGCGGCCGTGTCCACCGGACTGGCCGGAATCCGGGCCGCCACCCACGAGGACTGGGAAGCGCAACAGGAGGACTGGGAAGCGCAACAGGCGCACAAGCGCCTTGGCGCGCTGAGCCAGCGCGAGCGGGACGTGCTGGACGGTCTCATCGCCGGCGGCACCAACAAGACGATCGCACGCACCCTGGGGCTCAGTCCAAGGACGGTCGAAAGCCACCGAGCCCACGTGATGGAGCGACTGGGCGCCCAAACCTTGCCTGAGACCGTCCTCATCGCCGCCAAGGCGGGATTGACGGCTTCACCCCAGCCAAGGGCGCCGGCGGCTTGATCGCCGGCGCCTGGCCGCGTTGACCGCTGGCGACAACCTGCCGCCTCGGGCCAAACGGGGTCAGAGGGTCTCCAGAACCCCGACCGCGATCTGGTTGATCACCTTGGTGACGCCGGGCGCCCGCCATGCGGCGTTTTCGGCTTCCTCGCGTTCAGCCCAGGAGCGCACCTTGCCCCGCAGCGTGACTTCGCTGCCGTTGACATCGACGGTGATGCTCTTGGCTTCCAGCTCGGCGTTTCGCTTCAAGGCCTGCTCGATCTTCTCCTTGACCGCGGCGGCCGGGACATGCGGCTTGACTTGGATACTGTCGAGAACGCTGCGGACGCCCTTGACCCGGCCCGCCGCACGTTCGGCCCACTCCCTCTGATAGTTCCACTCCACTTCCCCCTCCAGCGTGACGAAGCCTTTGGAGACAAGGACGCGGATGTGCTGGGACGCGACCGGCAACTCGGCCTTGATCGCGGCGACGACGTCCCGCGCTATCTCCGGATCCGGCCTTTCGTCGTCGCTGGGCAGGCGCACTTCGATGTCATTGGCGACCCCCAGCACGCCTGTAATCCGTTTGGCCTCGCGCTCGGCGTGATACTTGGCGGTATAGCTGCGCACGAAGCCGGTGAGGGTCACCACGCCATTCTTGACGGCCACACCGATATCCGTGGGATCGATCTGTGGATCCCAGCGGAGCTCATTCTCCACGTCCCGCTTGATGTCGATGTCGCTTCTCATAGCTGACTCTCCCTTGTCACGAGACCGGCTCGCCTAGACGGCGCCGGCGACCTGTCATTGGCCTCATGACGCCGCACCAGCCCTGATTTCGATCAGGTCGCCCGCGGGATAATTCCTCAGGACTGTACCGCGATGGCTTGCTTGGGACGGCCGGTAGATAGTTGCCCGTCAGGAAGGACGAGCCATGACCGCAGCCGCCGTTCACCCATCGCCGGCCAAGCAGACCTCCACCGAATGGCGAGCGTGTTCCGCGTCCGGCCTTTCGCGCCTGGCGCCGGTATCCGTTCTGGCCTTCGCGCCCGAGGAGACCATCTACGCCCAGGAACAGGACGCCGAGTTCATCTATGAGGTGATCCTGGGTGTCGTGCGGACGGTGAAGCTGTCGCCGGACGGCCGTCGCCTCGTTCAATCCTTCGTCATGCCGGGAGAGGTCTTCGGCCTGGAGCACGCCGAGCGACATGGAACTTCGGCCGAGGCGGTGAACGAAGTCTGGCTGATGCGCTGCGAACGGGGTGTCGTGCAGTCGCCTGCTCTGGCCGATGAACGAGCCCCGAGCGAGCTCTGGGCGCTGATGCTGCTTGCGGCCGAAAGCGCCCGGGATCGATGGGCGTTTCTGGCGAGGGCCAGCGCCATGGAGAAGGTCGCCTTCTTTCTACTGGAAATGACCGAGAGGGCGGCAGCCGCCGACCGGCTGGACCTGGCCATGTCGCGATACGACATCGCCGATTATCTGGGGCTGACCAGCGAAACCGTCAGCCGCACGCTGACCCAACTGCGTCAACGAGGCTCCATCGCCATCGAAGGTCGTTCCATCCGGCTCCTGCGGCCAGCCGACCTGCGCCGGATTTCAGCCGCTCCCTCCTAGCGTCCCGCATCCTTTCGCGGTGCAGACGCAGCCCTCTTCGAGGAGATCTCCCATGCTTCGCCCCTCCGTCTCTCGCCGCCGGCCCCCGCCCCTAGGCCCTCTCGATGACGAATTTTCCGCGCTCATGGCTCGCGACTGGTGGGTCGTCGGACTGCGCGGGGCTTTCGCCATCGCGTTCGGCTTGGCCGCGCTGCTGACGCCGGCCATCGCCCTGTTGTCGCTGGTGGTGGTTTTCGGCGCCTACATGCTCGTGGATGGCATTGCGGCCTGGGTCGCCGCCGCCCGCGCCGCACGCCGTCACCGCCACTGGGGCGCGCTGGCCGCCTCCGGCCTCCTCAGCCTCGCCTGCGCCGCTGTGGCGCTGCTCATGCCCGGCGTGACCGCCCTGAGCTTCGTGCTCCTGATTGCGGTCTGGTCGATCATCTCGGGCGTCCTGGCTCTGGCCGGGGCTTTCAGATTGAGGAGCGACCACGGCCGCCCGTGGTTGGCGCTGGGCGGCGTGGCCTCGATCCTCTTCGGCGCTCTGTTGTTTGCAGCGCCCTTGGCCGGCGCGCTCGTGCTGACCTGGTGGATCGGCGCCTACGCCATCGTGTCCGGCGGCCTGCTGCTGGCGCTGGCGTTGCGTCTGCGGTCGCACCGTGACGACGACCGCGGACCCGCCCTGGCGGCGGGCGCCTGACGCCCCATGAGTCCGCATTGGTTCATCGCCGCCGGCGATCTGATGATGGGCGCAGCGGCATGGGTCGCCAGCTGGGCCGGCATCCGCGGCCTGGACGCATGGCGGGCCGAGGCCGTGGGCCGGCGAAAGGCCCAACTGGCCGAGGAAGTACTGACCCAGTTCTACCGAATCCGCGATGTCGTGACGTGGGCGCGCCTGCCCACCCACCGGGAGGACGTGGTGGGCGAGACCGCCGGCGAGGCAGCGGACCGGCGTAACGCGGCGGCGGCGGCCCCGGTCCAAAGGCTGGCGGCCGAGAGCCAAGTCTTCGCCGAGCTGCAAGCCAGCCGCTATCGTTTCATGGCCTATTTCGGCGAGGAGGCCGCGCGCCCGTTCGAGGAGATCCGTGCGGTGCATGCCGAAATCCTGCACGCGGCCAGCCAACTGGCGCGCGCCGCAAACCAGGCCGATCCAGCCGAAGCGTCAGGCGATCGGGAGCAATGGGCCAAATCTGTCGGATGGGGCAATCTCGACACCGACGCCTTGGCTCAGCGCCTGGACCGGGCGATCAAGGCCATCGAGAAAGTCTGCCGTCCCCTGATCGACGAGCCCCGGTCTGGCCGGCCCAGGTCCACCGAACGCCGCCCAGCGCAGTCGGACAGGGTTCAGGTCTTGCGCAGCGATTGATAGAGCGCTTCTTCCGGGCTCCAGGTGTCGAGCAGGCTATCCGGATTTTCGATCCGCGAGCCTGTTTCGGCGTCCAGCACGATCCGCTGAGGTTGGCCGTCCTTGATCACCTCGATGTTGTAGGCAAGCACGGCGTTGTCCGCGGTGAGCGGCTTGGCCAGTCCGGCGTCCACAGCCGGCGCGCCGGCTATCTTTTCGGCGCTGAGAACGGCGTCGGTAAGGGAGACCTTCGCCTTCTGGATCGATTTCATGTCCGCCTTCAGAATCCAGTTCACCATCCAGGCGGGCCGGTCGTGCTCGGCGATCACCACCGTCTTGTGGGGCAGGGCTGCTGCGATATGGACGTGGCTGATGGCCCCGTTCTTTGCCACCACGGCATCGTAGCCGATGACCCCCTTGAGAGCCTGGAAGCGGATTTCGAGCACCTTGCCGCCCGTCGCCTG
>JAQGII010000516.1 GCA_028291305.1 Caulobacteraceae bacterium | reverse complement strand
GTGGGCCGGCCGCTGACGCCGGAGACCGCCGCGGCGGCGGCGCGCGTCGCCCTGGCCGGCGCCGTCAGCCACGGCCACAACGACTACAAGCCCGAGCTCGGCCGGCGCACCCTGGTGCGGGCCCTGCTGCAGGCCAAGACGATGGAGGTCTGAGCATGGCCGCCGACGCCACCAGCCCGTTCGGCCAGCCGACGCCCCGCATCGACGGCGTGGCCAAGGTGACGGGGGCCGCCCGCTACGCCTCGGACGAGCCGGTCGCCCACCCCGCCTACGCCTGCCTGGTCACCAGCGCCATCGCGCGCGGCCGGGTGCGGGCCCTGCATCTGGAGCGGGCCAAGGCGGTGCCCGGGGTGCTCGACATCCTGACCCACGACAACGTCGGCGCCCAGGCGACCCCGCCGCCGCAGCTGTCGGGCGGCGGCAGCACCACGACCCTGGAGACCGACCAGGTCTGGCACGACGGCCAGATCATCGCGGTGGTGGTGGCCGAGACCTTCGAGGCGGCGCGCGAGGCGGCGCACCGGGTCGAAGCCGACTATGTCGTCGAGGAGCCCGGCGCCACCTTCGGCAGCCCCGGCGTGACCACCGAGCCGCACCACCCGGCCCAGTCCGGCGAGGGCGATCCGAAGGTCGGCGACGCCGCCGCGGCCCTGGCCCGGGCAGAGGTCCGGATCGACGCCCGCTATTCGACGCCGACCCAGCACCACAACCCGATCGAGCTGTTCACCACCACCTGCGTCTGGGACGGCCCCAAGCTGACCATCTACGAGCCGACCCAGTTCATGTGGGGCCTGAAGAGCGCCGTGGCCAAACAGCTCAAGCTCGACCCGGCCGATGTGCGCACCGTGTCGCGCTACGTCGGCGGCGCCTTCGGTTCGAAGGGCAGCGTCAGTTCGCGCACCGCCTGGATCGCCGTCGCCGCGCGCCGGCTGGGACGCCCGGTCAAGCTGGCGGCGAGCCGCGACCAGGGCTTCACCATCGCCACCTACCGCGCCGAGACCCGCCACCACCTGCAGCTGGCCGCGACCCGCGACGGCCGGTTGACCGCGCTCAGCCACGAGGGCTCCGAGGTCACCTCCCGGCCGTCCGGCTACAACGTGGCGGGGGTGGACACGACCGCGCGCATGTACGCCTGCCCCAACATCTCGACCTCGGTCAGCGTGGTCCACGCCGACCGCAACACGCCGGGCTTCATGCGCGCGCCGGCGGAGACGCCCTATATGTTCGCGCTGGAGAGCGCGATGGACGAGCTGGCCTATGCGCTCCAGATGGACCCCATCGAGCTGCGCCGGATCAACGACACCCGCACCGACCCGGTCGACGGCAAGCCCTTCTCCAGCCGCTCGCTGATGCAATGCTTCGACCAGGCGGCGGCCCGCTTCGGCTGGAGCCGGCGCGATCCCCGGCCGGGCTCGATGCGCGACGGCGACTGGCTGATCGGCTGGGGCTGCGCCACCGCCTGCTATCCGTCCAACATCGGCCCGGCCGCCTGCCGCGTTTCGCTGACCCCCGAGGGCAAGGCCGCGGTCCACCTGGCCGCCCACGAGATCGGCACCGGCGCCTACACCACCATCGCCCTGACCGCCGCGCACGCCCTCGGCCTCAAGGTCGAGGACGTCACCGTGGTGCTGGGCGACAGCGACCTGCCGCCCGTGCCGGTGGCCGGCGGCTCCAACAACGCGGCCAGCACCGTCAACGCCACCCTCAAGGCCTGCGAGGAGTTGCGCGCCCGCCTGGCCGCGGCGGCGGTGCAGGACCGCGCCGGCCCGTTCGGCGGGGCCGATCCGGCCAGGCTGCAGCTGCAGGGCGGCGCCCTGGTCTGGTCGGGCAGGCGCGAGCCGCTGGCGAAGGCCGTCGGCCGGGTCACCGCCGGCGCCCTGGAGGTGCACGCCGAGAACGTGCCCGAGGGCCTGCCGCCCGACGCCATGGCCAAGCTGTACCAGGGCACGCCGGTCCTGCTGCGGGGCGGCAGCCGCAAGGATGCCACCGCCTACGCCTTCGGCGCCCATCTGGTGGAGGTGCGCGTGCATCGCCTGACCTGCGAGATCCGCGTCGGACGGGTGGTCAGCGCCTTCGCCGCCGGGACCATCGTCAATCCCCTGACCGCCTACAGCCAGTTCATGGGCGGGACCATCTGGGGCCTGTCGGCGGCCCTGCACGAGCAGACCGAGATCGATCTGCGGACCGCGCGCTACGTCAACGACAACCTGGCCGACTACAGCATCCCGGTGAACGCCGACGTGCCCGACCTGCAGATCATCATCGTGCCCGAGCAGGACCGGACGGTGAACCCGGCCGGGATCAAGGGCATCGGCGAGATCGGCATCGTCGGCATGAACGCGGCGGTGGCCAACGCGGTGTTCCACGCGACCGGCAAGCGGATCAGGGACTTGCCGATCCGACCGGAGAAGCTGCTGTAGGGAGCTCCCGCCGACCGTCCGCGAGACACCGGCTCGAAGCTCGGCCTATCATCGCCGCATGAGCAAGATGAGCGATCGGCAAGCCTTCATCCGCGCCCTGCCCAAGGCCGAGCTGCACATGCATATCGAGGGCTCGCTGGAGCCCGAGCTGATGTTCGCCCTGGCCGAGCGCAACAAGGTCGCGCTGCCCTTCAAGTCGGTGGAGGAGGTGCGCGCGGCCTACCGCTTCGCCAACCTGCAGGACTTCCTCGACATCTACTACCGCTCCGCCAGCGTGCTGCTGACGCAGGCCGATTTCCGCAACCTGGCCATGGCCTATTTCCGGCGGCTGCATGACGACGGCGGGGTGCATGCCGAGATCTTCTTCGATCCGCAGACCCACACCGGCCGCGGCCTGCCGTTCGGCGTGGCCATCGACGGCCTGCTGGCCGGGATGACGCAGGCTGAGGCGGAGTTGGGCGTCACCTCACGGCTGATCCTGTGCTTCCTGCGCCACCTGGACGAGGAAGCGGCCTTCGCCACGCTCGGGGAGGCCGAGCCCTGGCTGGACCGGATCGCCGGGGTGGGCCTGGATTCCTCGGAGGTCGGCCATCCGCCCGCCAAGTTCGCGCGGGTGTTCGCCGCGGCGCGGGCCGAGGGGCTGAAGCTGGTCGCCCATGCCGGCGAAGAGGGCCCGCCGGCCTATGTGTGGGAGGCGCTGGACGTGATCGGGGTCGACCGCATCGACCACGGCAAC
>JAQGII010000507.1 GCA_028291305.1 Caulobacteraceae bacterium | reverse complement strand
ACATGACGGGGACCCTGGTGAAGCTGGGCCAGCGCATCACCTCGGCTCTGCTGGGCGGGGATCGTTTGGGCTGGGTCCCCTATCTCCTGCTGTGGCTTGGCCTGGTGCTGGGAGCGGTCGCGGGGGCCGAGGCCTATCAGCGTCTGGGCCTGGCCAGTCTGTGGTTCGCGGCCGGGGCGGCGGCGGTGTTCACGGCGATCGCGGTCCGGCTGGGGCCGATGGCGCCGCGCGATCCCTCGACCGACGGCGCGGGCTGATTGCTGAGAAACGATCCAGGCATGCCCCCCAGCGACATCGAAGACGCGTTGACGTCGGCCTCCGGCCTGCTGGCCGAGCGCCGCGCGGCCGAGGCCCTGATGGCCGTGGAGTCGGTGCTCGTGCGACGGCCGGGCGATCCCTTGGCGTTGTCGCTGCGCGACGAGATCATGGCCGTGATCGTGGCCGCCGATCCGGCCTTGATGGCGCTGGAGCTGGGCGCCGCGATCAATTCGGACCAGCCCCAGGCGCAGCTGGAGCTCGGCCACGCCTATGCGGGTCTGGACCGTCCCGCCGACGCCGAGCGCTGCTTCAAGCGGGCCCTGGAGCTGGATCCGGAGTCGGCCGAGCCGCACGCCTGCCTGGGCATGATCTATCTCGCGGTCGGCATCGACGACGGGGCGGAACATCACAGCCGCCGGGCCCTGGCGCTCGATCCCGGCCATGCCGTCGCCAGCCAGACCCTCGCCTCGATCCTGGAGGACCGGGGCGAGGCCGCGGCGGCGCGGGCGCAGCTGGACCTGGCCTATCGCCGCCAATCGCTGTTTGCCCAGCCCGCGCCGGGCGCCCGCCTGCGGGTGCTGGTGCTGGCCACGGTCAGCGCCGGCAACGTGCCCTACAGGCTGATCATGCCCCCGGCGCTGTACAGCCGGCTGGTCTGGTACATGGAGTATGCGCACAGCGGCGATACGCCGGGGCCGCAGCTCTACGACCTGGTGTTCAACACCATCGGCGACGCGGACCTGGCCGAGCCGTCGGCCGCCGCCGTGGCGCGCTTCCTTAAGGTCAACGGGCGGCCGCTGCTGAACGATCCGGCGCGGGTGATGCGCACCCGCCGCGACCGCACGCCGGACCTGCTCGGCGGCCTGGAGGACGTCGTCGTTCCGCGCACCGTGCGCCTGGAGGCCGACGCGCTGCGGACCGTCGGGCTGGCGCAGCTGGCCCGGCGCAATGGCTTCGCCGACGGGGTGCTGGTGCGCCCGATCGGCTCGCACGGGGGGCAGGGACTGCTGCGCGCGGCCGACGCCGAGGAGTTGGCCGCCATCACGCCGGCCGAGGGGCTCGACCACTATCTGACGCAATACGTGGACTACCGCTCGCAAGGCGGGCTGTTCCGCAAGTACCGCGTCCTGTTCGTCGACCGCCGGCCCTATCCCTACCACCAGGCGATCGCCCAGGGCTGGCTGGTGCACCACGAGAGCTCCGGCATGGACGACTTCGCCGAGCGCCGCGCCGAGGAGGCGCGGTTCCTGGCCGATCCGGAGGGCGCCCTCGGCGCGCGCGGCATGGCGGCGATCCGGCGGATCGGCCTGGCGCTGGACCTGGACTATTGCGGAGTGGACTTTTCCGTCCTGCCGGACGGACGGCTGCTGATCTTCGAGGCCAACGCCACCATGCTGGCCCACGGGGAGGACCCGGCCGGCCCGTTCGCGCACAAGAACCCGTACATCGAACGCATCGCCCAGGCGTTTCAGGCCCTGTTGGCCCGGCGCGCGGGGCTTCCCGCGTAGGCGCGCTAGGCGCGCGACATGGCCCTGGGGGTCGCGCTCTCGCGGGTCGCACCGCCGTCCCTGACGACGGGCTCGTTGCCGCTCTCCTGCTGCGCCAGCAGGGCCACCAGCTCGACGATCTTGGCGCGCACCTTGGGCGAGGAGATCCGGCCGAAGCCGTTGAGCAGCTCGTTGACCTGGGGATCGACCATCCTCGACCAGTCCAGCTCGCCGCGCTGTTCCTTCTGGATCCCCTCGAAGAAGTCGGCGGGCCTGACGTCCAGGGCGCGGGCGATCTGGAACAGGGCGGAAGCGGAGATGCGGTTGGCCCCGCGCTCGTACTTCTGCACCTGCTGGAAGCTGACCCCGATCTGGTCGCCCAGGGCGGTCTGGGACATCTTGCGTTTCTCGCGCAGAAGCCGGACCCGCGCGCCCACCAGCGCGTCCACCTTGGCAAAATCACCGGGGTTCTTTGCAGCGGTCATCAAGGCCTCGAGTGATCCTGGTTGTACTGAAACACAAGCAGGATGGCGGCGCCTGACGCGCTGAACCAACGGGCCACCCGCAGCGAAGGCTTTCTCGATAGGCCGATCCGCGCGCGACCTCAAGTCGCCAGCCGACACAGCGGCGCAAACGCCTGGTCGGCGAATTTGAAAGCGGGGCGATACTCTTGGGGTGCGCCGGGGGACGACCGGGGCGGTCGCCAAGATCGCAGGATTTTCAGCATGTTACGGTAGCGCTTGGGCGGCGCGGGCGTTAGGGTCCGGGCGCACGGCGATTGGGCGCCGCTCCACGGTAAAACGGTAGGACCG
>JAQGII010000455.1 GCA_028291305.1 Caulobacteraceae bacterium | reverse complement strand
CCACCGACTGGCGCGCCCAGGCCGAGCACGGCGGTTTCTATGAAGCCCTGGCCACCGGCGAATATGCGCGGCGGGGGCTCAAGGTGAGCATCGTCCAGGGCGGCCCGGCAGTGAATGTGCCCCAGCTGCTGGCCGCCGGCGCGGTCGACATGGGCATGGGCTCCAACAGCTTCATCGTGCTGAATCTGGCCCAGGAGCAGGCTCCGGTGAAGGCGGTGGCCGCCTTCATGCAGAAGGATCCCCAGGTGTTGATCGCCCACCCCGACCAGGGCCTGGCCAGTCTTGGCGACATGAAGGGGCGCCCGATCCTGCTGTCGGATGCGGCGGTGACCACCTTCTGGCCCTGGCTGAAGGCCAAGTACGGCTTCACTGACGCCCAGGTGCGCAAATACACCCACAACAACGCCACCTTCCTGGCCGATCCTCGGGCGATTCAGGAAGGGTATCTGACCAGTGAGCCCTACACTCTGGAGAAGGAGGGCCACATCAAACCCAAGGTCTTCCTGCTGGCCGACGCGGGCTATCCCGGCTACGCGGCCATGGCCCTGGCCACCGACAAGCTGATCGCCGACAATCCCCGGGCGGTGCAGGCCTTCGTCGACGCTTCGGCGGCGGGGTGGAAGACCTATCTCTACGGCGACCCCAAGCCGGCCGACGCCCTGATCCTCAAGGACAATCCGGACATGACCCAGGACGTGCTGGACCAGGCGCGGGCGAAGATGCGCCAAGCGGGGGTGGTGGACGGCGGGCAGGCCAAAGCCGACGGCATCGGCGCCATGGGCGACGCACGCTGGGCCGAGGCGTTCAAGGTCGCGGCGGACGCGGGGATCTATCCCAAGGACATGGACTACCGGCGCGGCTATACGCTGCGGTTTTCGACGCCGGGCAAATGACTGCCTTCGCGCAGATGAGCGGGGCTCAGATGGCAACCGTCGCCGCCCTCCAGTCCGTCGAGGTCGCCTACGGCCGCGGCCCCGCGCTCGGGCCCTTCTCGCTTCGCCTCGAGCTGGGGGAGATCGTGGCCCTGGTGGGGCCGTCCGGCTGCGGCAAGAGCACAGCCCTGCGGCTGCTGGCCGGGCTGGAGGCGCCCACCCGGGGCGAAGTATTGCGGACGGCCGGCCCGGGCGAGACCTCGGTGGTGTTCCAGGCGCCGACCCTGATGCCCTGGGCCACGGGACTGGACAACGTCGCCCTGCCGCTCGAGCTGGCCGGCGTCCCCCGCCCCCAGGCGCGCGAACGGGCGGCTGCGGCCCTGGCGTGGGTGAAGCTGAAGGGCGCCGAAGACGCCAAGCCGGCCCAGCTGTCCGGCGGCATGGCCATGCGCGCGTCCCTGGCCCGCGCCCTGGTCACCGGCCCGCGCCTGTTGCTGCTCGACGAACCGTTCGCGGCCCTGGACGAGATCACCCGGCGCGACCTGGCCGCCGACATCCACCGCCTGTGGGCCGCCGCCAAGCCGGCCATCGTCTTCGTGACGCACAATGTCGAGGAGGCGGTATTCATGGCCTCGCGGGTGCTGGTGATGACCCCGGGTCCCGGCCGCCTGCAGGCCGAGATGCGGGTGGATGCGCCCTTGCCGAGGCCGCAGGGTTTCCGCGTCTCCTCCCTGTTCCGCGAGGCGGTCGAGCAGGTGTCGGCCGCCCTGGCCGAAGGCATGACGGCATGAGGCGGGCGCTCGATTTGTCCGCCCCCATCGTCTTCGTCGCCCTGCTGCTGAGCGTGTGGGAGATCGCCGTGCAGGCGCTGCACACGCCGCCCTATCTGCTGCCGGCGCCCAGCGCCGTCGCCGCGGCCTTCGAGCAGAACCGGGCGATCCTGATCGACTCGGCCCTGACCACCCTCGTAATGGCCCTGTGGGCCCTGGCGATCGCCAGCATCGCCGCCTGCGCCATCGCACTGACCGTCGCCTTGAGCCCGCTGGCGGAGCGCTCGGTTCGGCCCATCGCCGTCGCGCTGCAGGTGACGCCGATCGTGGCCATCGCGCCGTTGGTCAACATCTGGGCGGGACTGGACCACCCGCAGCGCGCGGTGATCGGCCTGGCCGCGGTGGTGGCCTTCTTCCCCATCTTCAGCGGCGCCGTGACCGGCCTGAAGGCGGCCGATCCGGATCTGGAGCGCCTGTTCGACCTCTATGGCGCCACCCGCCTGCAACGGCTGCGGCGCCTGCGCCTGCCCGCCGCCGTCCCCTTCCTGCTGGAGGGGCACAAGGTGGCCGCCGGCCTGGCGGTGATCGGGGCGGTGGTGGCGGAGTTCGTGTCGGGCTCCGGCGGGTCGCAGGGCCTGGCCTGGCGCCTGCTGGAGGCGGCCAACCGGCTGCAGACGGCCAAGATGTTCGCCGCCCTGCTGATCCTCGGGCTGATGGGCGTCGCCGCCCATGCGGCCTTCCAGGCGCTGGAGACCTGGGCGCTCAAAGAATGGCGAGGACGGTAGGTCCCGCCGGAGCCGCGTTTCAGGCGTGGGGCGGCCAGGCGGCCAGATAGTCCAGGGTGCAGTAGGACTGGTCGATCAGCGAGCGCAGCCCGTGCTCGCCGAACACGTCGATGGCGCTGGTCAGGGCGACGCCGGCGGCCGCCCGGTCGGCGTCCGCGCCGCGCAGCTGCAACCGCGCCACATAGAGCTGCGCCAGGTCGACCTGGAGGATGGCCCAGCCCACCGGATCGCGGCCCGGCGACAGGCGCGCCAGATCGCAGCGCAGCGCCTGGATGGCTTCGTCGATCATGCCCGGATCGGCCGCCAGTTCGGCGCGGCGCGCCAGGCATTGGGCGCGGTTGTGGGCCAGGGCCGCGCGCAGCATCAGGGCCGGCTGGCGCCGCGTGGCCCACAGGGCGCGGTCGTAGCAGGTCAGGGCGTGCTCGAAGGCGCGGTCGGTCTCGCTGCCCTCGCCCAGGCTCTGCAGCGCCAGCGCCAGGGCCTGCTGGATACGCGCCCAGTCCAGGGCGCTGTGATCGGGGGTCAGGGCGTCCAGGGCGGCCACCAGGATCTCCACGCCCTCGGCGATGTCCTCGATGTGGCCGGTGGTCTCGCCGGCGCCGACGCGGGCCGAGGCCCGCAGGGTCTGCACCCGCGCCCAGGCCAGGGGTTCGTAGGCGCTGTCCAGACGGCCGGCCAGCTTGTCCAGCTCGGCGATGGCCTGTTCGTGCAGGCGGACATCCTTCAGCCGGCCGGCGCAGATCAGCAGCATTTCGGCGCGGTCACAGCGCAGGTCGGCCAGCATGCTCTTGCTGACGGCCTTGCTGCGCAGATGGGTCGTGAGGATGGCCAGGGGCTCGTCGAAGGCCGCGGCGGCGCGCCTGACCGCCTCGTAGTCCCCGCCGCGCAGGGCGGCGCGGGCGGACAGCCGGGCCAGCTGGCCGGACGCCAGGGCGGCGGCGGCGCTGGAGGGGGCGGCGGCGATGGCGTCCTTGAGGGCGATCTCGGCCGCGGCGTTGAGGCCGTCGTCGCCGAACAGGTCGGCGCCCAGCATGGCGCTCATCGCCTGCTCGCAGCGGGCGGCGGCCCAGCCCTTGACGCGGGCGGCCCCCTTGAAGCCCTGCACCGCCTTCTCGGCGCCGAGGACGGCGTTGCGCAGCGCCGCGGGATCGCCGGTGCGGCGGGCCAGTTCGCGCCACACGCGGGCGGCCTGCAGGCGCCGCTGGGGCGGGTCCTTGGCGCTGATGCGGCCGGCGGCGATATCGGAGGCGCGGGCCTCGCCCTTGAGCAGGTCCATGTCCAGCAGTTCGAGGAGCGAGGCGTCGCCGCCGGTCACGCCGTCGCGCGGCCCCGTGTCCGCCTCGAACAGGCGCTTCAGCTCTCGGCCGAATTCGAACATGGGACCGCTCCTCGCGCGCGGCGCGGCCCGGGACGGGGCGCTTTCACCACTCTAACGCCGAACATGCGAAGGCGAAGCCGACAGGAGCTTAAAAAGTTAACAGCCGTGTAACTTTTGCCGACGGCGGACCCGGACAGGCGACCGCGCAGCGCCAGACGCAACCCACGGGCGAGCGACGCCGCGCCTAGCGCAACAGGGCGGCTACGGCGTCTGCGATGAGGCCCGTGTCGGTGCGGACCAGATAGGCGCGTCCGTCCACCAGCACCCAGCGATAGCCAAAGGGCGGCGGACGCAGGTGGTATCGGACGGGGTCGATATAGTAGCGGCTGCTGCGATAGACGTTCGGGATCCGCTCGCCGCGCCCCCACATCTTCTTGGCCTGGCCCGGCGGCAGGCCGTACGGCTTTTTGGCCAGGCCGGGCGGGCCGCCGTTGTCCTGGCCGGGAGGGCCGCCCTGATCGCCCCGGTCATGGCCATGGCCATTGTCGGGCTTGGCCGCGGCGGCCATCGGCGCCGACAAGAGCGCGATCACGGCGGCGGCCATCACGAGAGTCTTCATCGGCGGGCTCCTTCAAGCGTCGCCATTACAACCCGTGGCGGCGCTAAAGGCTCCCCGGCCGAGCGGATCGTTCACCCCCTAGCCGCGCTCCTTGGCCCGGTGGAAAGCGACCTTGGGGTAGCGCTCCATGGCGTAGTTGATGTCCCAGGACGACTTGGCCAGGTAGACCGGCTGGGCGTCGATGTCGTCGGCCATGGCCGAGCGGTGCTTGGAGATGAAGTCGTCGACGTCCGCCTTGGCCCCGGTGATCCAGCGCGCCTCGCCGTAGGGCGATTGCTCGAAGATGACGTCGAGGGCGTATTCGCCGCCCAGGCGGTCCTGCATCACCTCGAACTGCAGCTGGCCCACCGCGCCGACGATGAAGTCCGCGCCCATCTGCGGGCGGAACAGCTGGGTGACGCCCTCTTCCGCCAGGCCTTCCAGGGCCTTCTTCAGGTGCTTGGCCTTGAGCGGATCCTTGACCCGTACGCGGCGCAGGATCTCCGGGGCGAAGTTGGGCAGGCCGGCGAAGCGCAGCGCGCCGCTCTCCGACAGGCTGTCGCCCACCCGCAGCACGCCGTGGTTGGGGATGCCGATGACGTCGCCGGCGAAGGCTTCCTCGGCCAGTTCGCGCTCGGCAGCCATGAACATGATCGGCGAATTGACCGACAACTGGCGGGCGGTGTTCTGCACCTTCAGCTTCATGCCGCGCTGGAACCTGCCGGAGGTCAAGCGGAGCATGGCGATGCGGTCGCGGTGGTTGGGGTCCATGTTGGCCTGGACCTTGAACACGAAGCCCGACACTTCGTTCTCGCCCGGCGCCACGTGGGTCTCCTGGCCATTGCGCACGGCCGCCACCGCCTTGGGCGGCGGGGCATAGGCCCCCAGGGTCTCCAGCAGCTGCTCGACGCCGAAGTGGCGCAGGGCCGAGCCGAACAGGACGGGGTCATGTGGCCTTCGAGGAAGGCCTGTGGATCGAACGGCTTGGAGGCCTCCAGCACCAGCTCGGCCCCTTCGCGCGCCTCGGCCAGCTCCTCGGGATCGAGATACTGGACGATGGCGTTGGACTTGACGCTGACCGGGTCGGGATGGCCCTCGGGGCCGTCCTGGGTCTTCCTGGCGTAGGGCAGGAAGCGGTCTGCGCGCACGTCGACCATGCCCCGGAAGCGGTTGCCGGAGCCGGCGGGCCAGTAGAGCGGCGCCGGGTCGAGCGCCAGCTTGGAGGCGATCTCGTCCAGCAGCTCGATAGGGTCCAGCGCCTCGCGGTCCATCTTGTTGATGAAGGTGATGATCGGGATGTCGCGTAGACGGCACACCTCGAACAGCTTCAGCGTCTGCGGTTCGATGCCCTTGGCCGCGTCCAGCACCATCACCGCCGCGTCCGCCGCGGTCAGGGTGCGGTAGGTGTCCTCGGAGAAGTCCTCGTGACCGGGGGTGTCCAGCAGGTTGAACATCAGCCCGACGTGCTCGAAGCTCATCACGCTGGCCGACACCGAGATGCCGCGCTCGCGCTCGATCTTCATCCAGTCCGACCGGGTGCGCCGGTTCTCGCCGCGCGCCCGGACCGCGCCCGCCGCGCGGATGGCGCCGCCGGCCAGCAGCAGGTGCTCGGTCAGGGTCGTCTTGCCGGCGTCCGGGTGGGAGATGATGGCGAAGGTGCGCCGGCGGGCGGCCTCGGCGGCGGGGGACAGACTGCTCATGGGGCGGCGATAGCGCGGGGCGGAGGCCGTGGCAAATTCCGCGCGGTTGGCGCAGGCGCCGCGCGGGTCTAGCTTGGCCGCAATCCCGCCACCGGAGCCCGTCCATGACCGAAGCGTCCCGCCGTGAAATCCTCGCCGCAGCCGCCGCCCTGGCCCTGTCCGCTGGAACCGGCGCGACGGCGGCGCCGGCCGACGCGGCGCCGCCGGAGACCTGGAACCTGACCGAGCTCTATCCGACGCCGCAGGCCTGGACGGCGGAGCGCGCGGCGGTGCAGGCCGCCCTGCCGACCCTGGCGTCCTACAAGGACAGGCTGGGGACCGACGCCGCCACCCTGCGCGCGGCGCTGCAGGCCGTCTCCGACATCCAGCGCAGGACGGCGCGCCTCAACGTCTACGCCTCGATCATCGCCGATTCCGACACCTCGGTCGCCCAGGCGCAGGAGCGGCGGCAGCTGGCCATCGCCCTGTTCGGCCAGGTCAACGAGGCGACATCCTATCTGCAGCCGGAGATCCTCGCCGTCGGCGCGGCCAGGATCGCCGCCTTCCAGAGCGCCGACCCGGGCCTCGGCAAATTCCATTTCCAGCTGGCCGACATCCTGCGCAAGGCGCCCCATACCCTGGGCGCGGAGGCCGAGAATGTGCTCGCCGCCGTGGGCACCCCGCTGGCCGGGGCGCAGCAGATCCGCACCCAGCTGGTGGATTCCGACCTGCCCTGGCCCGAGGTGACCCTGTCCACCGGCAAGGTGCGCCTGGACCAGGCCGCCTACACCGCGGCGCGCGAGGCGCCCAACCGCGAGGACCGCAAGCTGGTGTTCGACACCTTCTTCACCGCCTTCGACAGGTACAAGACCTCTCTGGCCGCGGCCCTATCGACCCAGGTGCAGTCCGACGTGTTCACCGCCAAGGCGCGCCGCTACGGCAGCGCGGTGGAGGCGGCCCTGGACAGCGCCGGCGGGGTGCCCGCGGGGGTTTACAGGACCCTGGTGGAGGAGACCAACCGCGGCCTGCCGGCGCTGCACCGCTATTTCGAGATCCGCCGGAAGCTGCTGAACTTGCCGGACCTGCACTACTACGACATCTATCCGCCGCTGGTGCGCCTGGACGAGACCTTCGACCTGGCCCGCACCCGCAGCCTGACCCTGGCCGCCGTGGCGCCGCTCGGCCCCGAATATGTGGACTTGCTGGCCAGATCCACCGCCTCGCCCTGGGCCGACTACAAGCCGCGCAAGAACAAGGTTTCCGGCGCCTACATGACCGGCGACGCCTATGACGTGCACCCCTATCTGCTGCTGAACCTGACCGGCAACTACGAGAGCGTGTCGACCTTCGCCCACGAGTGGGGCCACGCCATGCACACCCTGTTGGCCAACAGGGCCCAGCCGTACGAGACCGCCAGCTACTCTATCTTCACCGCCGAGATCGCCTCGACGATGAACGAGCAGCTCCTGGCCGACTACATGTTCGCCAAGGCCCGGACCCGGCAGGAGAAGCTCTACTACCTGGGCCAGCTATTGGAGCTGATGCGGGCCACCTTCTACCGCCAGGCGATGTTCGCCGAGTTCGAGCTCCTCATCCACGAGACGGTAGAGAAGGGCGAGGCCCTGTCGGGCGAGGGCATGAACGCCATGTATCTGGCGTTGTTGAAGAAATACCACGGCCCCAAGGTCGTCATCGACGAGGTGGTCGCATCCGAATGGGCCTATGTGCCGCACTTCTACTACGACTTCTACGTCTACCAGTACGCCACCTCGCTCGCCGCTTCCGCCTACTTCTACGATCAGGTCAAGACAGGCGGGAACAAGGCGCGGGACAACTACCTGGCCGTCCTGCGGGCCGGCGGTTCGGACTATCCGGTGGCGGTGCTGAAGAAGGCCGGCCTGGATATGACCAGCCCCGCGCCCTACCAGGCGCTGGTGGCGCGCTTCTCCAGGACGCTGGATCAGGTGGAGGCGCTGATCTAACCGGCGGGAAAGGGTAGAAACCCGCTACGCCGCCAGCAGGCGCCAGACTTCCCGGTCGACGGTCGCGGCGTCCAGGTTGCCGCGGATCTCGGCGGTGTGCAGCCTGGCCATCACCACGACGTCGATGGAGGCGAAGCGCACGCCCACCTGGGCCGGCTTGCAGCGCTGGGAGGGGGCCACGAACAGGGCCGCGTTGATCTCGGGCGACTTGGCCGAGATGAGGGCCGCCAGCTTGGCGCCCTGCTCGGGGTGGACCCGCTGCATCACCGGCGATTCGGAAAACAGCTCCTGGCCCAGCTGCTGGACGTAGCCGAAGGACACGGAGGCGAACCGCCGCTCGATCACCTGGGGGGACAGGTCTTCCCGATTCAGGTTGAAGAGCTTGTCGTTGAGCAGAAAAAGCATCTTACGGTCCGCATTCTACGGCGCAGTGAAGGCTGCAGACTGCCACGACGGCCTTTCGACCCCGTGTAGGAACAGGGTTAACGCATCTCGACCGGCTCGGTCAGGAAGTGGCGGCCTTCCGTGTCCTCGATCTCCACCACCCACAGGTCGGGGTCCACGCGCACGGCGCGTTCGATGTAGCGGTCAAGGTCGGGCTCTTCCCGGCTGGCGGTGGGCGCCATCCACACCCGCTCGCCGTCGCCGCGGAAGGCTTCGGAGAACAGCCGGGAAACCCCGTCGCGCCGGTTCAGCGTCTTGACCAGCACCGCCCCGGCGCGCGGGTCGCCCTTGCGCGCCACGACGGCGAAGGCGCCGCCCAGTTCGGCGCGGCGGATCAGGGCTCCCACCCAGACATCGGTCGACAGCAGCATGGGCCATGCATAGCGCAACTGGAACCGACCGGCGATAAACTCGGCGGAAACCTAACCCCGCTAGGATGAGCGCCGCGGTCCCAGAACGGGCTCGCTGAGCGACCTCGAAACGGGGACGGAAATGATCCAGTGGATGCGCCCGCATCGCACCGCCCGCTCGAAGGCGTTGTGGCTGGCCGCGGCGGCGACCATCGCCCTGCTGGCCGACGTGCGGCCGGCGGGCTCGCAGACTCCCTTCGAACTCTACCGCGAACGCACCGCGATGCTGGCGGCCGGCGACCGCTGCCGCCTGTTCGACACCGATGTGAGCGCGGCGCTGGCCTCCGGCGCGGCCCAGGCCCGCACCGCCGCCCTGCGCGCCGGGGCGGACGAAGCCATGCTGGACCGCGGCGCGGCCCAGGCGCGGGCCCAGGCGTCCTCGCTGTCATGCGTCGCGCCGATCGTGCAGCGCGAGGCCCGGCGCGTGCGCGGCGCCTTCGCCCTCTATACCGGCCTGCACAAGATGTCGTTTCCCGGCGACGTCGGCGCCTGGCGCGCCGACCGCACCCTGGCCGTGCGCAACGCCTCGTGGATGCTGGCGCAGGACGCCTACGCCGGCCAGGACCGGGTGGTATTCGGCGTCGCCGGCCGCGAGGGGGCGCAGGCGGTGACCCTTGCGGTCAGCGCGATGGACGGCGTGCAACCCTATGCCGCGCGCATCGTCCTGCGCGATCCGGCCCGCGCGCCGCGGGCCTAT
>JAQGII010000450.1 GCA_028291305.1 Caulobacteraceae bacterium | reverse complement strand
CACACCTGCACCGGCGACGGCAACGCCATGGTGCTGCGCGCCGGCCTGCCGCTGCAGGACATGGAGTTCGTGCAGTTCCACCCGACCGGCATCTATGGCGCCGGCGTGCTGATCACCGAAGGCGTGCGCGGCGAGGGCGGCTATCTGACCAACTCGCAGGGCGAGCGGTTCATGGAGCGCTACGCGCCCTCGGCCAAGGACTTGGCCAGCCGCGACGTGGTGTCCCGCTCGATGACCATCGAGATTCGCGAAGGCCGCGGCGTGGGCCCGAACAAGGACCACATCTATCTGCACCTGGACCACCTGGACCCGAAGATCATCCACGAGCGCCTGCCCGGCATCACCGAGAGCGCCCGCATCTTCGCCAACGTCGACGTGACCAAGGAGCCGATCCCGGTCCTGCCGACGGTGCACTACAACATGGGCGGCATCCCCACGAACTTTAACTCCGAGGTCGTCACCCGCCTGGGCGACGATCCCGACAAGGTGGTGCCCGGCCTGATGGCGGTGGGCGAGGCGGCCTGCGTGTCGGTGCACGGCGCCAACCGCCTGGGCTCCAACTCCCTGACCGACCTGGTGGTGTTCGGCCGCTCGGCCGGCCTGCGCTGCGCCGAGATCATCAAGCCGGGCGAACGCCAGCCCGACTTCAAGCCGCAGATGACCGACGGCCATCTGGCGCGGTTCGACAAGTTCCGCAACGCCGCGGGCGGCACCAGCACCGCAGCCCTGCGCCTGGACATGCAGAAGGCGATGCAGAGCGACGCGGCGGTGTTCCGCACCGGCGAGACCCTGAAGGACGGCGTGGCCAAGCTGCAGGCGATCCACGAGCGGATGCCGGACATCCACGTCACCGACCGCACGATGGTGTGGAATTCGGACCTGATGGAGACGCTGGAGCTCGACAACCTGGTGGGCCAGGCGGTGGTCACGGTCAACGGCGCCCTGAACCGCGAGGAAAGCCGCGGTGCCCACGCCCGCGAGGACTTCCCCAACCGTGACGACGGGACCTGGATGAAGCACACCCTGACCTGGTTCGACGACGTCACCGGCAAGGTCAAGATCGATTACCGGCCGGTGCACACCTACACCATGACCGACGAGATCGAATACATTAAGCCCAAGGCGCGGGTGTACTGATATGGTCGAACTGGCTCTCCCCAAGAACTCCCGCATCGGCAAGGGGCGTCACTTCAAGGCGCCGGCCGACGCCAAGAAGGTGAAGACCTTCAAGATCTACCGCTACGATCCGTCGACCGGCGAGAACCCGCGGTGGGACACCTACGACGTGGCGGTGGACCAGTGCGGGCCGATGGTGCTGGACGCCATCATCCACATCAAGAACACCATGGACCCGACCCTGGCCTTCCGCCGTTCGTGCCGCGAAGGCGTGTGCGGCTCCTGCGCCATGAACATCGGCGGCCGCAACACCCTGGCCTGCACCCACGGCTGGGAGGAAGTGCCCGGCAAGGACGTGCAGATCTCGCCCCTGCCGCACATGCCGGTGGTGCGCGACCTGGTGCCCGACCTGTCGATCTTCTACGCCCAGTACGCCTCGATCGAGCCCTGGCTGCACACCACCACGCCGACGCCGCAGAGCGAATGGCTGCAGTCGGAGGAAGACCGCGCCAAGCTGGACGGCCTGTATGAATGCATCCTGTGCGCCTGCTGCTCGACCTCCTGCCCCAGCTACTGGTGGAACGGCGAGAAATACCTGGGCCCGGCGGCCCTGCTGCACGCCTACCGCTGGCTGATCGACAGCCGCGACGAGGACACCGGCCCTCGGCTGGACGACCTGGAAGACCCGTTCAAGCTCTACCGCTGCCACACCATCATGAACTGCGCCCAGGTCTGCCCCAAGGGGCTGAACCCGGCCAAGGCCATCGCCGAAATCAAGAAGATGATGGTCGAACGCGTGGTCTGACTCCAAGCTTCCACCGCTCCAGCGGGGAGGCTTCGGAGCAAAATGTTGCCGGGGGGCTGATGGACGGACCAGGAGTCGTCATCGTTGGGGCGGGGCATGCGGGCGGTTCGGCCGCCGCCTACCTGCGCCAGTACGGCCACCACGGCCCGATCACCCTGATCGGCGACGAGCCCTGCCTGCCCTATCAGCGCCCGCCCCTGTCCAAGGCCTGGCTCAAGGGCGAGGTCGGCGAGGAGGAGCTGCAACTGCGGCCCCCCGGCTTCTATGAGGACCAGGCGATCGCCGTGCGGCTGGGCGCCACCGCCTCCCGGATCGACCGCGCGGCCAAGACCGTCTGGCTGACCGACGGCGCCGCCATCCCCTACGACAAGCTGATCCTGGCCACCGGCGCGCGCGCCCGGCGGTTGCCGGCGCCGGGCGCGGACCTGCAAGGCGTGTTCACCCTGCGCACCACCGCCGACGCGGAGGCGATCAAGGCCGAACTGGCGCCGGGCCGGCGGGTGATGATCGTCGGCGGCGGCTATGTCGGGCTGGAGGTGGCGGCCTCGGCGCGGACGCTGGGGGCCGAGGTCACCGTCATCGAGCGCGAACCCCGCCTGCTGGCGCGGGTGGCGGGCGAGGCCCTGTCGGGCTTCTTCCACAGCTACCACGGCGCGCGGGGCGTGCGCTTCGTGCTGGGCGGCGCGGTTTCGGCCATCGAGGGGCGGGCCGGCCGGGCCTGCGCGGTGGTGCTGGACCACGGCGAGCGGCTGCCCTGCGACGTGGTGCTGGTCGGCGTGGGCGCCGTTCCCAACGAGGCGCTGGCGCAGCAGGCGGGCCTGCCCTGCGAGGACGGGGTGGTCGTCGACCTGCAGTCGCGCACCGAGGATGCGGACATCTACGCCATCGGCGACCTCACCCGCCGGCCTCTGCCGCTCTATGGCCGCAGCTTCCGCCTGGAGAGCGTGCCCGCGGCCCTGGAGCAGGCCAAGCAGGCTGCGGCCGACATCACCGGCCACAAACCGCCGGCGCCCGAGGTGCCCTGGTTCTGGTCGGACCAGTACGATCTGAAGCTGCAGCTCGCCGGCCTGCCGTTCGATGTCGACCGCCTGGTGGTGCGCGGCGAGCCGTCGACGGCGCGGTTCGCGGTGTTCCACATGAGCGGCGACCTGATCCAGGCGGTGGAGGCGGTCAACGCGCCTGCCGAATTCATGGGCGGCCGGCAGCTGATCGGCGCGCGCAGGCCCGTGGCGCGTGAAAGGCTTGCCGATCCGGCGATTTCCATGAAAGAGGTCGCGGCTTAGATTCCAGAGCTGGCGACCGGAGCCCATGGCCAAGATCACCTATATCGAATTCGGCGGAACCGAGCATGCCGTCGATGTGCGCAACGGCCTGTCCGTCATGGAAGGGGCCATCAAGAACAACGTGCCCGGCATCGACGCGGACTGCGGCGGCGCCTGCGCCTGCGCTACCTGCCACGTCTATGTCGACGAGGCTTGGCGCGAAAAGACCGGCACGGCCTCGGCCATGGAGGAGAGCATGCTCGACTTCGCCCAGAACGTGGAGCCCAACTCGCGCCTATCCTGCCAGATCCGCGTGACGGACGCCCTGGACGGGCTCATCGTCCGCCTGCCCGAAGACCAGCACTAGAGCGAAAGGCCGTCGCCATGAAAGACCTCGGCAATCTGATGAAGCAGGCCCAGGTCATGCAGCAGAAGCTGCAGGAGGCCCAGGCCAGGCTGGCCCAGACCCTGATCGAGGGCTCGGCCGGCAACGACCTGGTCAAGGTGACCCTGAGCGGCTCCAACGACCTGAAGTCGGTGGTGCTGGACGAGAGCCTGATGCAGCCGGGCGACGGCGAACTGGTCGCCGACCTGATCGTGGCCGCCCACGCCGACGCCAAGCGCAAGCTGGACGCCGCCTCGGCCGAGATGATGAAGGACGTCGCCGGGCCCCTGGCGGGCATGGGCGGCGGCTTTCCCGGCCTGAAGTTTTGAAGATGCAGGTCTAAGTGGCCGCGTCCGCCGGACCCGAGATCGAACGCCTGATCGCCCTGCTAGGCAAGCTGCCGGGCCTGGGCCCCCGCTCCGCGCGCCGCGCCGCCCTGGCCCTGCTCAAGCGCAAGGACCAGCTGCTCACCCCCCTGACCCAGGCCATGGCCGACGCCGGCGCCAAGGTGCGCGCCTGCTCGTCCTGCGGCGCGTTGGACACCGCCGACCCCTGCTCCATCTGCGCCGACCGAACGCGCGATCCGGCCCTGCTGTGCGTGGTCGAGGAGGTCGGCGGCCTGTGGGCGCTGGAGCGGGGCGGGGCCTTCCGCGGCCGCTATCATGTGCTGGGCGGGCTGCTGTCGGCCCTGGACGGGGTCGGCCCCGAGGCCCTGCGCATCAACGAATTGCTGGCGCGGTCCGCCGACGGCCAGGTGCGCGAGGTGATCCTGGCGCTGCCGGCCACGGTCGACGGCCAGACCACGGCGCATTACCTGGCCGAACACCTGGCGGGGCTGGGGGTCCAGGTCACCAGCCTGGCGCGGGGCGTGCCGGTGGGCGGCGAACTGGACTGGCTGGACGACGGCACCATCGCCACCGCGCTGCGGGCGCGACGGCCGGCCTGAAACGAGACCCCGCTCATCCCGGCGCGCCGGCGGCTACGCCACCGCCCGCCTGGCGCCCGACCGGCCCATGCGCCATGCCTGGATCCTGGCGGGGATCGGTCTTGTCGAGGCCGCCTTGTGGACGGGCGATTTGAACTTTCACCCGCCCGGGTGGCCGAGCTTGTCCGGACTTCCCGACGCACAGCGGGCCGGCTCTCCATCATCCATTGCGGACATGGGGGATGGTTGCGACATTCGGCTATGGCGAAGCTGCTTTTCCTTCCCGGCGCCGGCGCAAGCGCTGACTTTTGGCGTCCGGCAGCCACTGGGCTGCTTCCAGGTCGTGAGCGTTATTTCTTCGCCTGGCCTGGCATCGGCGATGAACCGCACCGTCCGGACGTGCGCGGCCTGGATGACGTAGTTGCGATGGTCGTCGAGCAGATGGTTGAACCCGTCGATCTGATAGCCCAATCCATGGGCGGGCTCATCGCGATCAAGGCGGCGCTCGCCGCCCCTGACCGGGTGCGTCGGTTGGTGCTGACAGGAACCTCTGGCGGGCTGCCGGTGGACGATCTGGGCGGAGCAGACTGGCGCACGACCTATCGGTCGGAATTTCCGAATGCGGCCACTTGGATAACGGAAGTGCGTGAAGACCTGTCTGCCCGGCTACCGTCCATAAGCGCTCCAACGCTGCTGCTATGGGGCGACCGGGACTCGGTGAGCCCCTTGTCGGTTGGCAAACGCCTCCAGGACCTGCTGCCAGACGCGGTGCTTCGCGTCGTCGCTGGCGGCGGGCATGACTTTGTCCAAACCCATGCCGCAGAGATCGCGCCGCTGATGGCGGACCATCTGCGATAGCGTCCGCGCCGCCGGCGCCTACAGCGCCAGCAGCGCGCCGGCCTTGGCGGCCAGGTCGTCGAGATCGAAGGGCTTGGTGATCAGGTCGATGCCGGCCGGCAGCGCTCCGTCGACCAGCGTGCTGTCGGCATAGCCGGTCATGAACAGGATCTTCAGCTCCGGCTTGTGGCCCCGCGCCTGTTCGGCCAGCTGCTTGCCGTTCACCCCCGGCAGGCCGAGATCGGTGACCATCAGGTCGATGACGCCGTCGGATTGCAGCACCGTCATGGCCGCGCGGGCCTCGGCCGCTTCGTGCACGTCGTAGCCGGCCTCTTCCAGCGTCTGGACCACCAGCATCCGCACCAGCGCCTCGTCCTCGACCACCAGGATGGCGCGCCGGGCGGGACCCGGTTGCTCATCGCCGACCAGCGGGCTTTCTTCCTTCGACATCAAGCGCTCCGAACTGGCACAACCCCCAAACCCTTGGACGCCAGCTTGGCAGGGCTAGCAGGTCCTGAGGGCCGCCAATGTAGCCTAGCCGACTCTTCCGCGAGCAAGTTCGTCCCTGGGGGCCAGCGAGGCAATGCATGATTGCGATTGCCCGGTTTCTATCGACGGCGTTAGCCGGCTCGGGGCAGGGCGGCGGACAGCGGCGCCGCGGCCTCGACCAACCTCAGCATTTCCGAGAGCAGGGTGGTGGGCGAAATCGGTTTGCCGACCACCCCGTCCATGCCGCATTCCATATAGGCCTGCCGCTGGTGCTCCAGCACATTGGCGGTCAGGGCGATGATCGGCGTCCGCGACAGGGCGCCGCGCAGGCCGCGGATGCGGCGGGTGGCTTCCATGCCGTCCATGCCGGGCATCTGCACGTCCATCAGGATCAGGTCGGGCGCCAGGCGCTGCGCGGCTTCCACCCCGGCCGCGCCGTCCTCGGCCGTCTCGACCTCGGCGCCCATGGTCTCGAGGATCTTGCGCGCGATCAGGCGGTTGGTGCCGTTGTCCTCGACCACCAGCACGCGCAGGCCGTGCAGCCCGTCGGGGGCGCGGGCCCGCAGGGCGCTGGCCATGGGCGCGCTGCGGGCGGCGATCTCGAACCAGAAGGTCGAGCCCTGGCCCACGGCGCTGGTGAAGCCGATCTCCCCGTCCATCAGATGGACCAGGTGGCGGGTGATGGCCAGGCCCAGGCCGGTGCCGCCGAACCGGCGGGTGGTGGAGTTGTCGGCCTGCTGGAACCGCTCGAACAGGCGCGACTGGGCCTCGGCCGGGATGCCGAGGCCGGTGTCCTCGATCTCGTAGCGCAGGCGGCGGGCCTCGCCCTGGCCGTGGACCGACAGGCGGGCGACGATCCGGCCCTGCGGGGTGAACTTGACCGCGTTGCCCAGCAGGTTGAACAGCGCCTGGCGCAGCCGGACCGGATCGACCAGCGACCAGCCGCAATCGAGGTCGCCCTCGATATCGATGACCAGGCCCTTGGCCTCGGCCTCGGGCCGCAGCATGTTGGCCACCCCGCGCAGGGTCGCCGCCGGGTCGGTCGGGGCGGGGGACAGCTGCATCCGGTCGGCTTCGATCTTGGACAGGTCGAGCAGGTCGTTGATCAGCTCCGAGAGCATGTGGCCGCACTGCAGCGCTTCGTCCAGCAGGTCACGCCCGCCGCCGGACAGAGGCTCGGCGCGCAACAGGTGCAGCACGCCCAGCACGCCGTTCATCGGGGTGCGGATCTCATGGCTCATCGAGGCCAGGAAGCGCGACTTGGCCTCCGTGGCAGCCAGGGCGGCGCGCTCGGCGTCGGCCAGGGCCAGCATCTGGCGCTTGCGCTCGTCGATATCCAGGATCAGCCCCACGTTGTGCTTGATCTTGCCGGACGCGTCATGCCGCAGCTCGTAGTAGACGCGCACCCAGCGGACCGAGCCGTCGGGCCGCACCACGCGCAGCTCCAGCGGCTGGCTGATCGACGTCCCGTCCTGCCAGGATTTCAACGCCGCGAGGATCTTGGGCTCATCCTCGGGATGAATGAACGGCCAGATCGTCATCCTGGCTTCGGCGTAGGTCATCCGCCGGCCCACCAGCAGCACGAACTCCGGCGAGCACCAGAAACTGCCGGCCTCGTGGTCGATCTCGAACACGCCCGCCTGGGCCACGCCGAGCGCCAGCTTCAGCCGCCGGCCCGCTACCCGGGCGTCCTCCATCAGCCCGCGCACCTGCTGTTCGGCCCTTAGCGCGGCGTCATGCGCATCGGTCAGTTCGGTGAGGTCCTGGCCGACGCCGTAGATCACCCACTCGCCGTCGGCGTTGCGCTTGGCCAGCAGGGTGGTGCGCACCCGGCGCCAGCCGTCTCCGTCGCGGATGCGCAGGTCGACGTTGGCCGAGCCGCCCTCGCTGAGCAGTCGCTCGTTGCAGGCGCGCACGCGGTCGTAGTCGTCGGGATGCAGGAAGGCCCTGAAGGCCTCGCGGTCCAGGACCTGGTCCTGCGACACGCCCAGCATCGCGCGCAGCCGGGCCGAAGCCACCACGCCGTGCCTGTCGAGCCGCCAGCTGCTGAGGCCGGCCAAGCCCATCAGCTCGGCTGTCAACATCGCTTCTTCAGCTTCGACGGCCCTGGTTGTCGACATTGGTTTCCCCACCTGCCGAGTACACTCAACAGTAAAGGTAAAGGCGCGGTTGCGAGCAAAGTCGGGGAACCGACTTAAGTCAACCCGGCTTTCCCCTTTCCCCAGGGAAGCGTACGAGCAGTCGATGCCGCGGATCGTGACCTACAATGTGCATCGCTGCGTCGGGGTCGACGGCAGGCTGGACGTGGGCCGCGTAGCCGCGGTCATCGCCCAGTGCCGGCCGGACATCGTCGCACTGCAGGAGCTGGACGTCTGCCGCCAGCGCACCGACACGGTCGACCAGGCCCACGCCATCGCCCACCGCCTGGGCATGAGCTTCCACTTCCACGCCGCCATGCGGGTGGAGGAGGAGCGCTATGGCGACGCCATCCTGACCAGCGCCCCGCTGACGGTGATCAAGGCCGGGCCCCTGCCGGGATCGCGGGCCATCCGCGGGCTGGAGCCGCGCGGCGCCCTGTGGCTGGGGCTGGAGATCGAGGGCCGGCGGTTGCAGGTGCTCAACACCCATCTGGGGCTGGTGCCGCACGAACAGCGGGCGCAGGCGGAGGCCCTGATGGGGCCGGACTGGATCGGCGGCGGCGCCCGCGCCGACCCGCTGATCGTGCTGGGCGACTTCAACGCCACGCCCTATGCCTCGACCTACCGGATTCTGGCGCGGACCCTGCGCGACGCGCGCCACGGCGCGCGCAGGCGCCGGGCCGTACCCACCTTCCCCTCGCGCTTCCCGATGCTGGCCATAGACCATGTGTTCGTCAGCCCCGGGATCGCCGTCACCAGCGTGGAGGCCTTCGCCGCGCCCCTGGCCCGGCTGGCCTCCGACCACCTGCCGCTAGTTGTGGATTTTCGCTTCCTGGCCTGAAGCGGCCGCGGCCTCGTCCAGGGCCCGCTCGTACGGCGACAGCCGCTTCTGGCGCATCAGCGGCCGCCAGGAGTCCGCCGGGCTGACCGGATCGCCCAGGTGATAGGCCGCCACCACCGCCGCCAGGGGCCCCATCATGACCCGGGGCAGGGGCGCCAGCCGCCGCGGCCGGCCGGTGTCCAGGGCGTCGATCGCGGCCCCGACCCCGCCGTGCTGCTCGATCGCCGCGGCCACCGCCGCGGCGCCGATGCCCAGGTAATGGCCCAGCAGATGCGCGCGGAAGCCGAGCACGGCCGCCGCGCCGGCGGCGTCGCCTTGCGCGACCTCCAACGCCACGTCGCACTCGGTGTCGAACCCGGCGGAGCGGTGGTTGAGGTTGGTGGAGCCCACCCGCAGCACGCGGTCGTCGATGATGGTGGTCTTGGAATGGACGATGATCGGATGCCCCTCCTCGGTGTGGGGCGAGAAGGCGCGGAAGCGCCCGTGCCGGTCGGCGCGCTTCAACCGCTCCACCAGCCGCCAGCGGGTGCGATCCATGGTCCAGCGGTCGAAATAGCTGGGGCTGTGCAGGGTGGACACCAGCACCACCTCCGGCCCGTCCGGCTCCATCAGCCGCTCGACCAGGGCCTGGCCCACGATGACCGAGGTGAAATACTGGTTCTCCAGGTAGATGGTGCGCCGGGCCTGGGCGATCGCCTTCAGATGCAGGGCCTCGGTCTCGCGCACCTCGGGGCGGCCGCGCCAGGCCGGCTGGGTGCGGGCGATGGCCACGCGGACGTTGCGGAACCTGGGCTGCACGAAGGTCGGCCAGGGATCGGCGCCGGTGGCCAGGCCCGGCGGCGGCGGGGGCAGGGTCTGACATTCCTGCGAGGTGCGCCAGCGCTCGCGCGCCAGATCGCCCAGCGCCCGGGCGGCGTGGCCGTCCAGCATCATCATGACCTCGTGGCGCGGCGCATGCTCGGCGCCGCCCGGCATGATGCGGCGCCGGTCCTGGTCCAGGTGGGCCGTGGAATCCCAGCGGTCGACGCCGAAATCGCCCCCGCCGCAGAAGGCCAGGGCGTCGTCGATCACCAGCACCTTCTGGTGGTGGCAGGCGCCGAAAGGGACCGAGGCGTCCAGCTGGAAATTGACGCGCGTGCCGGTGAACCACTTGCGCGCCCGGTGCGGGAAGAAGTGCTGCGAGGCGGCCACCGGCAGGGCCGACTTCCAGATCAGCACATGGATATCGAGCTCCGGCCGCTCCTGCGACAGCTTGCGCAACAGGTGGCCGATCTCGTCGGGACCGCGCTCCTCGCCCGAAGGGTCCGGGCGCAGGCGGGTGCGCGGGTCGAACCCCCAGCCCAGCAGCATGATCGAACGCTTGGCCCGGCGCATGGCCGATAGGGCGGCGCTGAAATAGGCGCTGGAGTCCAGCAGCAGCGCCACGCGGTCGGCCGTCTCCACGCGCCAGCAGGTTTCCCCCGGATGGAACAGGTCCGCTTGCGGTCCGCTCACCATTCGGCGAACGACCCGTCGGGGCGTCGCCACACGGGGTTGCGCCAGCGATGGCCGTCCTTGGCCGCGTCCTTCACCCGGTCGACGTCCAGCGTCACGCCCAGCCCCGCCCCCTCGGGCACGGCCACGGTTCCGCCCTCGACGGCGAACACGCCGGTGTCGGCGAGATAGGTGTCCAGGTCGTAGCCCCCCGTGTTGTAGTGGATGCCCCAGGACATCTCCTGCAGCACGATATTCGGCGTACAAGCCGCCAATTGAAGGCAGGACGCCAGGGCCAAGGGTCCCAGGGGGCAATGCGGTGCGACCGCCACGTCGTAGGCCTCCGCCATGGCCGCGATCCGGCGCACCTCCGATATGCCCCCGGCGTGCGACAGGTCCGGCTGGACGATGTCGGCGATGCCGCGCTCGAAGATCGGCTTGAAGTCCCAGCGGTCGTACAGCCGCTCGCCCAGGGCGATGGGGATGCTGGTCATGCCGGCCAGCTGCTGCAGGCCCTCCAGGTTCTCCGACAGCAGCGGCTCCTCGATGAACAGCGGGCGCAGGGGCTCCAGCGCCCGGGCCAGCTGCTTGGCCATGGGACGGTGCACCCGGCCGTGGAAGTCCAGCCCCACGTCGACGCCCACCGCCTGCACGGCGCCCAGGCGTTCGACCACCGCGTCCAGGGCCTTGGGGGAATCGAGCCAGCCGAGGTCCTCGGTGGCGTTCATCTTGACCTTGGCGAAGCCCTGCGCCCGGCGCTGGCGGGCGCCCTCGGCCGCCTCGTGCGGGCGGTCGCCGCCGATCCAGCCGTACACCTCCACCCGGTCGCGCAGCTTGCCGCCGAGCAGCTGCCATACCGGCACCCCCAGGGCCTTGCCCTTGAGGTCCCACAGGGCCTGGTCGAGGCCGGAGATGGCCGACATCTGCACTGGCCCGCCGCGATAGAAGCCGCCGCGGTAGCCGATCTGCCAGGCATCCTCGATGCGGAAGGGGTCGGTCCCCAGGAAGCGGTCCTTCAGCGCCTCGAATGAGCCCTCCACCGCTTCGGCGTGGCCTTCCAGGCTGGCCTCGCCCCAGCCCTCCGCGCCGTCGTCCGTCGAGACGCGCACGAACAGCCAGCGCGGGGCGACGGCGAAGCAGTCGATGGCGGAAATCTTCATGAGGACGGTCCTGGCGGCCAACGGGAGACGGACGGCGAAGCTGAAACGTCGGGGCGGCGGTTCGGTGGCGCCGTCAGAGGCTTAAAGCTTGAAAGCGCGCGCTCATGACCGCCGTCTCGCCCGGCTGGAGCCGCCGCAGGCCCAGGCCCTCCCACTCGTCCTGCGGACGGTTCAGCGCCCCGTTGGCGTTGGTCACCGGCTCCGCAGCGATCAGGCCGCCCTCGGCGGGGGCATAGACCTGGAAGCGGGGCGCGGCGGAGGCGATGCGCAGCGCGCGCGCCTTGTCGGGCCAGGTGACGAGGGCCTCGCCGGACCAGCCATCGTAGCCGTTGTCCAGCCCCGCCCCGCAGATGCGGCGCGCCTTCAGGTCGTAGCGACCGTCGGCGGCGACCCGCTCCACCGGCATGATCTCGTCGTCGACGGTCCAGACCGCCTGCACCTCGGCGTCCAGCACCGTGCGGCTGTCGCAGGGGTAGTAGGGATGCAGGCCCAGGCCGCAGGGCATCGTCTCCGGCGACAGGTTGCGGGCGCTGAGCGTGACGGTCATGCCGCGGTCCTCGAGGACCACCTTGAGCCGCGCCTGATAGGCCCAGGGCCACTCGCCCGGGGCGTGGTCGAACACCAGTTCGGCGAAGGCGTCGTCCGCGTCGGCCACGGCCCAGGCGCCGCGCCAGCCCTGGCCGTGCAGCGGGTGCTTCTGGCCCGGCAGGTTGGGGCTCAGCCGCACCTCGCGTCCGCCGAAGCTGAAACGGCCGTCGCGCACGCGGTTGCAGAAGGGGACCAGGGCAAAGCCGGCGCTGTCCAGCACGTTGGTGAAGCCCGGCGCGGCGCGGCGCAGCAGCTCGACCGGCTGCGCGCCGCTCAGGTCGGTCAGGTGGGTGAAGGCGCCGCCGGTCGCCGGACGCAGGCCCGCTTCGATACCCTCCGCCCGCAGCAGCAGGTCCTGGCCCATGGGTTGCGTCTCCATCGCGATGCACAGGGTAACGCGCGGGCGGCGGTTTGGACGCCGCTGGACCGCGGCGGCGCCAGCCCTTAAGCGTCACCGTGACCGTCGTCAGGGAGACCGGCGTGAAGATCTTGGACCAGAAGGTCATCTACCAGGGCTGGGGCCGCTTCCTGCTGCTCACGGTGCGCCTGGCCAACGGCGCGGTGGTCAGCCGGCAGCTGGAGGATCACGGCGCCGCGGCCGCGGTGCTGCCCTACGACGCCGCGCGCGGCGTGGCCCTGCTGGCGCGCATGCCCCGGCCGGGCCCGCTGTTCTGCGGCGAGGGCGCCGACATCATGGAGGCCTGCGCCGGCATCATCGATCCCGGCGAGACGCCCGAGGCCGGCGCCCGGCGCGAAGCCCTGGAGGAACTGGGGGTGCGGCTGACGGACCTGGAGCCCCTGGCCAGGGCCTGGTCGGCGCCCGGCGGCTCCAGCGAGGCCATCTGGCTGTATCTAGCGCCCTATGCCGCCGCCGACCGGATCGCCCCGGGGGGCGGGCTGGAGGCGGAGAACGAAGAGATCGAAGTCCTGGAACTGCCGCTCAAGGAACTGGCGCGGCAGGTGGACGCGGGCGAGGTCCGCGACCTGAAGACCCTGGCCCTGATCCTGGCCCTGCGCGTGCGGCGGCCGGAGCTGTTCGCCTGAAGGGTCAGCCGGCGGCCCGGGCGGAAACCCCGGCCGCGCGGACCCGGGCCGAGGCGGAGCGCCGCCGCTGGAGGACGCCGGCGAGGACCGCGGCCAACAGCACCAGGAGCATGGCCACGCTGGCCAGGTTCTTGCCGAGCACATAGAGCTGTTGTTGCACGATGCTGACTTCGGACTTGTCCGCGGCGAAGTAGGCGGCGTGCAGGCTGAGGCCGACCGCCTGCAGCGCCATGGCCGCGCCCAGCCACCAGCTGCTGTAGCGGATCGCCAGGATCAGCAGGCCGGCCGCCAGGATGGCGTCGGATACGAGATAGACCACGGCCGGAAGATTGTTGCCCCTCACGGTGGTGACCGAGGCGACGAGGGTGATGATCCAGGTGATCAGGATGAGCGAGGCGCCGGCCCGTTCGGCCGGAGCGCCCTTCCACAGCGCCAGTCCGCAAATCACCACCAGGGCGACGATGGCTACCTGGGAGTAAAACGAATGTAGCATCCCCGCCCCTGAGGTTCAGAGGCGGGGATTATACGGCTTTGGTTAACAGATCAGAAATCGCGGTTTAGGAGACGCGACGCAGGTCCGTTTCCAGGAAGCTTTGGACCGGCTTGTCGGTCACGCCGATCAGCTTGGTGCGGATGCCCACACGCAGCTTCAGGTCGGCCAGGTCGCTGTGAGCGGCCACAATGGCTTGACGCGCCTGGGCCAGCGTCGCGATGGCTTGCGCCACCTTCATCGTGGTTTCGTCGCCGACCACCGCCGACAGTTGCAGTTCAGACCGCGCATCGATGAGCGACGTCATCAGGCTGGCAGCTTCCGCCATGGCCGTATCGACCGCCTTTTCCGTCGCGAACAAACGATTGGCCACGCCTTGGGCCACAAGAGCCTTGTCCATTTTGGTTCCCCATCCACCAATTGCGGGATGGTTAAGGTAAACAGAAAGTTAACAGCTTGGCTATAGGAATCTTAACGTTTGATTAAGCAACTACTCCATGCTGTGCCAATTCGAGAATTTCCCTAGTCCGTAAACCGTCGTTGGAAGGGAAGCATTAGGACCTCCGCAATAAAATCGATTCGTCATTCGTGTCAGACGGCCCGGTCATGTGGTCAGTACTGGCCCGCAACGGCTCGGCGGACGGCCACTCATACCGGTCGATCCTCGGCGGCTCCGCCCCGCAGCGTGATGGATTTGCGGGAGAATGGTCGAGCGGTCTTTCAGGTTTGGGTTCTCCAAGGGAGCGGCGAGCAGCTTTCAGAGCCGCATCGCCGGCATGGCCCTGCTGACGGCTGTCTCCGTGCTGCTGGCGGCCTCGGCCGTCTTCATCCTGCAGCAGTGGATGTCCGAGCGCACCGTGCTGCGCCGGCACCAGACCGTGGTGGCGCGGGTGATCGCCCGGCAGGCCGCCCTGCTGGCGGACAACAACGACGCGACCTGGGCCGAAGACGCCCTGTCACCCCTCGCCCAGACCCCCAACGTCGGCGGCGCCTATCTGTTCGCCCCGGGCGGCAAGTTGCTGGCGGCCTAC
>JAQGII010000447.1 GCA_028291305.1 Caulobacteraceae bacterium | reverse complement strand
CGGCCCCTCGGACCTGATCGTGACCTCCCAGACCGCCTTGGGCGGCGGATCCGCGCCATAGCCGGAGCGATCGAAGGTCCTGACCGCCAGGGTGCGCACATAGGTCGTCTCCTTCACCGTCACGGTGGCGCTGGACCAGCCCACGTCTGCCACGCCCCCGGTGGCCACAGGCATGCCGGCCGTGCCGCTCTTGACGCCGCTGGCGGCGGCGCCGTTCTGCTGGAACTGGCTGGAGGACACGCGCCGGGTCACCGTCTTCGGGTCGCTGACCTCCCAGTCCACCTCGACGACGACATCCGCGGCGGCGGGGTCCTGCGCCGGCTGGAAGCCCCGGAACACCAGAGCCCGGCCGATCTCATCGGCGTATCTGCGGAACTGGGGATCGCTCGGCTTCACCGCGTGGTTGCCGGGCAGGACCAGGAAGCGGGGGTGGCCGGGCGCGGCGGCGGCCGCGCTCGGCGCGGAGGTCGCGTCCACCGTCACGACCACCTTTTGCCCGCACATCATCAGGCACGCCAGGATCGGCAGCAGCATGGTCGTTTCCCCGGCTTGTTCTTTGTTGGACCCCCGCAAGCTTCCGCCCGGGGTCGGGGCTAGGCAAGGCTGATCTGCAACAGGGCGAGCGGACCCCGTCCTTTCGGGGGCGAACGCCGGATCGTCAGGTCCGGTTCACATTTCGACGCCTTACCTAGGGCGGTCGGCAGGCGGAATGTTGACACTACAAGTCCCGGAGGGGGCTGGCGAAACGCACCGTCCTGGGTATGATTGATATCACAAGCCTTTGGGAGGAAGATTCATGGCGCGTATGGGTAAATGGGGAACGCTGGCGATCGTGGCGCTGGGCGTCACGGCGCTCGGGTCGACGGTCGTCGCCCAGGACAAGACCTCGCTGGTCAAGGACCGCCAGGCGTTCATGAAGGCGCAGGCCGCCGACAACAAGGCGATCAACGACTACGCCAAGGGCATAGGCGCCAAGGCCGACGCCGAAAAGGCCATCGCCGACCTGCAGGCGCGCAATCCCAAGATCCTCGCCCTGTTCGTGCCGGGCACCAGCTCGACCGACATGCCGGGCGTGTCCAACGCCAAGGCGGTCGTCTGGACCGACCATGACAAGTTCGCCGGCGTCGTCGCCACCCTGAAGGGTCTCGAAGCCAAGCAGGCCGAGCTGATCAAGACCGGCACGCCGGAAGCGGTCGGGGCGGCCCAGGCCGACCTCGGCAAAAACGGCTGCGGCGCCTGCCACGGCACGTTCCGGGAAAAGCTCCCCGGCTGATGACGCAACGGCGATCGTTCCCGGCGGCGCGACTCAGCGTCTTCGCCCTGGGGGCGCTTGCGGGCGTCCTCTGCCTCGTCGGACCTCAGGCGGCCCCAGCGGCTGCGCCTGAGGCCGGCAACGCGGCGCGCGGCGCCTATCTGTTCGCGGCGGGCGACTGCGCCGGCTGCCACACCGACACCAAGGCCAAGGGCGCCCCGCTCGCGGGCGGCCCGCCGATGGTCACGGATTTCGGCGTCTTCTTCGCCCCCAACATCACGCCCGACAAGACCAACGGCATCGGCGCCTGGAGCGCCGCCGACTTCCATCGCGCCATGCGCGAAGGCAAGGGCAAGAAGGGCGAGCTGCTCTATCCGGTGTTCCCCTATCCGGCGTTCGCCAAGATGACCGACGCGGACATCGCCGACCTGTGGGCCTATCTCAAGACCGTGCCGGCCTCGCCGCAGCCGAGCAAGCCGCAGCAGGCCAAGGCGCCCTACGGCATCCGCCCGTTGCTGCTCGGCTGGCGCGCCCTGTATTTCCATCCCGGCCCGCTGGCGCCGGTGGCCGGCCAGAGCCCCGAATGGAACCGCGGCCGCTATCTCGCCGAGGCCGTCGCGCACTGCGGCGAATGCCACAGCCCGCGCAACAACCTGGGCGCCATCGAGGAGAAGAGCGCCTATGCGGGCAACCCCGCCGGTCCTGACGACCAGAAGGCGCCCAACATCACCTCCGACCCCAAGGGCCTCGGCAAGATGGACATGGCCGATCTCGAGGAGCTGCTGAAGACCGGCGCCAAGCCGGACGGCGACTACGTCGCCGACGCCATGGCCCTGGTGGTCGACGGCCTGGCCAAGCTGACCCCCGCCGACCGCCACGCCATCGCCGTCTACATCAAGTCGCTGCCGGCGCGGCCCTCCACGCCCAAGAAGGGGCCGGTCAAGGCGGGGTAGACCTGGACGCCTTTACTCCCCGATTCCGCCTAGTGCCTGCCCTTCCGCAGCGGCGGCAGGGCGTTGCAGATGTCCACCGCGCCGGCGGGACGCAGGAAGAAATCGTCCTGCCGGTTGGCCTTCAGCTTCCACCATGCCTGGTAGCTGGGGCTGGCGGTCTTCAGCAGCTCGAACTCGGGACGGGTTGCGGCCGGCATGTCGGCGGCGATCCGGGCGCGGACGATCGGCACGCGCATCCTGGGATCCTCGTAGAAGCCCTGCTCGCCCGGCCCGCGGGGCAGGGCGGCCAGGAACTCCATGCCCTCCAGCACGCGGCCGACCAGGGCGATGTTGCGGTCCAGCGCCCGGGGGGCGTGGCCGATCACGGCGTAGAGCTCGGCGCCCGTGCCGGTGTCCGGATTGAGGTCGCGGCCGACGCCGACCATGCCGTAGCAGTGGGTCATCCAGGCGCGGTCCCCGCTGGAGGCCACCGGCCATCCCGCCGAGAATCCGACCAGCCCGGCGTAGGTATCCCTGTAGGGCAGAACATCCAGCCTCAGGCCCTCGAGCGCGCGCTCGTATTCGGCCGGCGCAGGCTGCACCACGCCGGAGGGCAGGGGCCTCTTGCCGCTGGGGTCGCCCAGCTGGGTCACATAGTCGTCCTGCACCCGCTCGATCATCAGCCCGTCGTAGTAACGGGCGCGGGCCAGGGCGCGGATGTTGGCGACATGGACCGGCGCGAAGGTCGCGGCCAGCTGGATCACCACCCGCCTGGCCGGTCCGAATTCGAGCACCAGCAGGTCGTTCGGATCGACCGCCTGCCAGTCGGCGGCGGGCGCGGCCGCCAGGATGGCGCCGGGGGTGAGGGGCTTGGGCGCCTGGGCGAGAGCGGGAACGGCGAGGGCGGCGGCCAGCAGGGCGGAGAAGAGGATGCGCATCCTTTCAACCTGTCACAGGCTGCGGGCGGGCGTACAGCCCAGTCGGCTCAGAGGCGCGAGCGGAGAGCACGCTGAGCCCCTCAGCCGACGTCCGGCGCCTCGGCCTTCCAGTCGAACAGGGCCCTGAGCGCCCGCACCGCCTGGCCGCGCGGGCTGGTCAGGCCGGGGTCGCGGGCCAGCACCAGGCGGGCGTCGTCGGCCGCGGTGGCGATCAGGTCGCGGTGCGCCACCGGGTCGGCCAGCTTGTAGGCGGGGAAGCCGCTCTGCTTCAGGCCCAGGGGGTCGCCGCCGCCGCGCAGCTCCAGGTCCTTCTCCGCGATCAGGAAGCCGTCGTCGGTCTTGCGCAGGATGTCGATGCGCGCCTGGGCGGTCTTGCCCAGCGGCAGGTCGTACAGCAGCACGCAGGCGCTTTCGCGCGCGCCGCGTCCGACCCGTCCGCGCAGCTGGTGCAGCTGGGCCAGGCCGAAGCGTTCGGCCTGCTCGATGACCATGATGGTGGCGTTGGGCACATTGACCCCCACCTCGACCACGGTGGTGGCCACCAGCACCGCCAGGCGGCCCTCGACGAACTCGGCCATCACAGCGTCCTTCTCGCCGTTGGGCAGCTGGCCGTGGATCAGGCCGACCTTGGTCCCGAACAGGGCCTTCAGCGAAGCCGCGCGGTGCTCGGCCGCCACCAGGTCGCTGTCTTCGGACTCCGCCACCAGGGGGCAGATCCAGAAGGCCTGGGCGCCGTCGTCCACCGCCGCCTTCAGCCGGGCGACGATCTCGGGCAGGCGCGGCATGGGCGCGGCGCGGGTGGCCACGGGGGTGCGACCGGGCGGCTTTTCGTCCAGGTGCGACACGTCCAGGTCGCCGTAGACGGTCAGCTCCAGGGTGCGCGGGATGGGGGTGGCCGACATGGCCAGCAGGTGCGCGGCCCCGCCCTTTTCCTGCAGTCGCCGGCGGTCGGCGACGCCGAAGCGGTGCTGCTCGTCGATCACCGTGAGGGCCAGGTCGCGGTAGGACACATCGTCCTGGAACAGAGCATGGGTGCCGACCGCGACCGCCGCGTGGCCCGAGGCCAGGGCCTTGAGCTTCTCGGCGCGCCCGGCGCCCTTGTCGCGGCCGGTGAGCAGGACCACGCCCACCCCCTGCGCCTGCAACGGCCCGGCCAGGGTCTCGTAGTGCTGGCGGGCCAGGATCTCGGTCGGCGCCATCAGCACCGACTGCAGGCCCGCAGCGGCGGTGTCGGCCATGGCCAGCATGGCCACCACCGTCTTGCCGGAGCCGACATCGCCTTGGAGAAGCCGCGACATCCGCTCGCCCGAGATCAGGTCGCCGCGGATTTCCGTCAGGGAGCGGACCTGGGCGCCGGTCAGGGCGAAGGGCAGGGCGGCTTCGGCGGCGCGGGCGGTGTCGCTGGCCCCGATCGGCGCGGCGGGCTGGCGCTTGCGGCTGGCCTTGCGCTCGGCCATCGCCAGCTGGTGGGCGAACAGCTCGTCGTAGGCCAGGCGGCGGCGGAACACCGACTGGGGCGCCAGGTCCGCTTCGGAGCGCGGGGCGTGCAGGGCGGCCAGGGCCTCGCGCCAGCCGGGGAACTTCTCGCGGGCGGCGAAGGCCGGGTCGAGCCACTCGGGCAGCTCGGGCGCCCGCTCCAGCGCCTCCAGCACCAGCTTGCGCACCGTGCGCGGCGGCAGGCCCGCCGTGGCCGGGTAGACGGCCTCGACCGTGGGGACCTCCGCGGCCCGCTCCAGGGGGACCATATAGTCCGGGTGGACGATCTGCAGCTCGACCCCGAACCGCTCGACCTTGCCGCTGACCACCCGGTCCGATCCCACAGGATGCTGGCGCAGCAGGTGCGGGCCGTGGCCCTTGAAGAAGGTCAGCACCAGGAAGCCGGAGCCGTCGAAGGCGCGGATGCGGTAGGGCGCCGGCGGGCGCGGGGAGGGGATGTGCGCCTCGATCCGCACGACGAAGGTCTGCACCTCGCCCTCGCGCGCCGAGGCGGTGTCGGTGGGCGTGCGCACGATCACGCCCTGGGGCGGCAGGAACATCAGGTCACGCGCCAGCGGCCCGGCCAATTTCTCGACCAGGGGCAGGATTTTCGGCCCCACCCCCTTCAGCGAAGAGACCGGGGCGAACAGCGGAAACAGAATCTCCGGGCGCATGGGGGGACTGTAGCTCAACATTATCGTCGTCGCCCGGCTTGACCGGGCGACCGAGGTGGCTTGGATCTCCCGATCAAGCCGGGGGACGACGATTTGGGGTGAGCGCGGCGCGAACTCTGGCGTCCGTCCGCCCAGCCCTCTATATCCGCAGGCCTCCTCCCACCGCCGGGCCCCGATGGACGACACGCGCCTCAAGATGCTGAAGTACCGGGCCAACCATCGCGGCTTCCGCGAGGCCGACATCATCCTGGGCGGTTTCGCCGACCGCCACCTGGAGCAGCTGTCGCCCGCGCAGCTGGACGAATTCGAGCGACTGATCGACCAGGAAGACCAGTATCTCTACGCCTGGATCGTCGGCCGCGAACCGACGCCGGAGCAATTCGAGGGCGAGGTGATGGACCTTATCCGCACTTTCCGCTTTTTCGCCCATACGACCATCGGCGCCCACCGCGGCGCCTAGCAAGAGTCCCCATTGTCCCAAGCGTCCGATCTCAAACGCATTGCCAGCGCGCCCGGCCGGCTCGACCTCGTCGGCGCGCCCGAGGGCTTCGACGCCCTGGTCATGGCCGACCTGCTGCGCGCCCGCGGCGGGCTGAACGCCTTCGTCGCCCGCGACGCCGCCCGCGCCTCGGCCTTCGCCGATTCCTTGAAGTTCTTCGCCGACGACGTGGCGACGATCCGCTTCCCCTCGTGGGACTGCCTGCCCTACGACCGCATCGGGCCGTCGCCCGGCGTGGCCGCCGAGCAGATGGCGGCGCTGAGCCGGCTGGTCCTGGACCCCGCGCCGAAGAAGGCGACGCTGGTGGTGACGACCGCGCCGGCCCTGCTGCAGCGTCTGCCGCCGCGCGAGGCGGTGCGGAAAGCCAGCTACCTGGCCAAGGCCGGCCAGGACGTGAACATCGCCGACCTTGAGCGCTATTTCGCGGTCAACGGCTATGTCCGCGCCTCCACCGTCACCGAGCGCGGCGAATTCGCCATCCGCGGCGGGGTGATCGACGTGTTCGCCCCGGGCGCCGAGGAGCCGGTGCGGCTCGACCTGTTCGGCGACACCCTGGAGTCCATCCGCGCCTTCGATCCGGAGACCCAGCGCTCCACCAAGCAGCTCAAGTCCATCGACCTGCTGCCGGTGTCCGCGGTGCTGATGGACGCGGAGTCCATCGCCCGCTTCCGCAAGGGCTATGTGGCCCGCTTCGGCGCGCCGGGCGACGACGCCCTCTATGGCGCGGTCAGCGAAGGCGTCCGCCGGTCCGGCGTCGAGCACTGGCTACCGCTGTTCTACGAGACGCTGGAGACGCTGTTCGACTATCTGGGCGACGGCGCCCTGATCGCCGTCGACAACCAGGCCGTCCAGGCGCGCGACGAGCGGCTGGCGATGATCGAGGACGCCCACGACGCCCGCGTCGAGACCGGCAAGACCAAGGGCAGCGTCTACCACGCCCTGGAGCCCACCGACCTCTATCTGGCCGCCGCCGAATGGGACCGGCGCCTCGACGCCCATCCCAACCGCCGCTTCAGTCCCTTCCAGCGCGAGGAGACCGACGCGGTGCTGGACATGGGCGCCAGGATCGGGCGCACCTTCGCCCCCGAGCGGGCCCAGGACAGCGTCAACCTGTTCGAGGCGGCTGCAGCCCATGCCGGAGCTCTGGCGAAGGCAGGAAAACGCGTGCTGTTCGCCTCCTGGTCCGAGGGCTCGTCGGAGCGCCTGGGCGCCATGTTGGGCGACCACGGCCTGAACAAGGTCCCGTTCGCGCCCTACTGGCAGGCAGCCAAGGCGGCCGATCCCAAGATTCCGCAGCGCGTCGTGCTGCCGCTGGAAAGCGGCTTCGAGACCGACACCCTCGCCGTCATCTCCGAGACCGACCTGCTGGGCGACCGCCTGGCGCGTCCGCGCCGTCGCCGCCGGGCGTCGAACTTCCTGGCCGAGGCCAGTTCGCTGACGGTCGGCGACCTGGTGGTGCACATCGACCACGGCATCGGCCGCTACATGGGCCTGAAGACGCTGGAGGTGCAGGACGCGCCCCACGACTGCCTGGAGCTGCACTACGGCGGCGAGGCCAAGCTCTACCTGCCGGTGGAGAACATCGACCTGCTGACCCGCTACGGGACGGACGGGGAGAATGTGCAGCTCGACCGGCTCGGCGGCGCGGCCTGGCAGGCGCGCAAGGCCAAGGCCAAGGACCGGCTACGCGAGATGGCCGAGGGGCTGATCAAGATCGCCGCCGCCCGCATGCTCAACGAAAGCGCGGCGATCGACCCGCCGCACGGCCTGTTCGACGAATTCTGCGCCCGCTTCCCCTACGAGGAGACGGACGACCAGCTCAACGCCATCGCCGACGTGCTGGGCGACCTGGCCGCCGGACGGCCGATGGACCGGCTGATCTGCGGCGACGTCGGCTTCGGCAAGACCGAGGTCGCCCTGCGCGCCGCCTTCGTCATGGCCATGAGCGGCCAGCAGGTGGCCATCGTCTGCCCGACCACCCTGCTGGCGCGCCAGCACTACAAGACCTTCACCGACCGCTTCCAGGGCTGGCCGGTGAAGGTGCGCCAGCTGTCGCGCATGGTGTCGGCCAAGGACGCCGCCGCCACCCGCGAGGCCCTGGCCAGGGGCGAGATCGAGATCGTCGTCGGCACCCACGCCATCCTCGCCGAACAGGTCAAGTTCAAGGACCTGGGCATGGTGATCGTCGACGAGGAGCAGCACTTCGGCGTCAAGCACAAGGAGAAGCTCAAGGCGCTGCGGGCCGACGTGCACATGCTGACCCTGACCGCCACGCCGATCCCGCGCACCCTGCAGATGGCGCTGTCGGGCATCCGCGAGATGTCGATCATCGCCACCCCGCCGGTCGACCGGCTGGCGGTGCGCACCTACGTCATGCCCTGGGATCCGGTGGTCGTGCGCGAGTCCCTGCTGCGCGAGAAGTACCGCGGAGGCCAGGCCTACTATGTCTGTCCGCGCCTGTCGGACCTGCCGGAACTGGAGCGGTTCCTGCGCGAGCAGGTGCCCGAGGTGAAGTTCGTGGTCGGCCATGGCCAGATGTCGCCGACCCAGCTGGAAGACGTGATGAGCGCCTTCTACGACGGCCAGTACGACGTGCTTCTTTCAACGACGATTGTAGAGTCGGGCCTCGACATCCCCACGGCCAACACCCTGATCATCCACCGCGCCGACATGTTCGGCCTGTCCCAGCTCTACCAGTTGCGCGGGCGGGTCGGCCGGGCCAAGGCGCGGGCCTACGCCTATCTGACCACGCCGACGGAAAAGCAGATCACCCTGTCAGCCGAGAAGCGCCTGAAGGTGTTGCAGTCGCTGGACAGCCTCGGCGCCGGATTCCAGCTCGCCTCGCACGACCTGGACATCCGCGGCGGCGGCAACCTGCTGGGCGACGAGCAGTCCGGCCATATCCGCGAGATCGGGGTGGAGCTGTACCAGCAGATGCTGGAGGACGCCGTCGCCGAACTGCGCGAGCAGGGCGGCCCGGACATCGGCTCGGCGCGCGGCTGGTCGCCCCTGATCAACACCGGGGCCTCGGTGCTGATCCCCGAGGAGTATGTGCCCGACCTCAACGTCCGCATGGCGCTGTACCGCCGCCTGTCGGACGCCGAGCGTCCGGAAGACCGCGAGGCCCTGGCCGCCGAACTGATCGACCGGTTCGGCCCGTTGCCGCCGGAAGCCGACCAGCTGCTCAAGGTGGTGGCGATCAAGGGCCTGTGCCCCAGGCCAATGTGGCCAAGATCGACGTCGGACCCAAGGGGGCCGTGGTGACCTTCCGCGACGACCAGTTCGTCAACCCGATGGGGCTGGTCGGCCTGGTGCAGAAGCAGCAGGCCTTCTGGCGCATGCGGCCGGACAACAAGGTGGTGGTCAAGGGCGAGTGGGATACGCCCGATCAACGCCTGGCCGCGGCTGAACGGATCCTGTCGCAGCTGGCCAAGGTGGCGCTGCAGGCGGCGGCCTAGTCGCCGAGCAGGAACCGCACGCCGGCCGCGGCGGAGAACTGCTCGGCGGAGCCGAGCTGCCTGACCAGGGGGCTGTTGGCGTCGTCGCCCAGCAGGTGGTGGTAGTTGGCGTCCAGGGTGAGCCGCCAGCGCGGGCGCCACTTGTACTCGGCGTTGACCTCCAGCCCCGCGAAGTGCGGCCCGGCCTTGGCCAGATAGGGATTGACGATCCGCGGACTGGCCGCGGCTTCGGCCGCCGTCACGCCGAAATAGGTCCCGTTGAACTTGTCGTCGGCCCAGCTGAAGCGCGGGCCGCCGGCGATCATCCACCGGCCCGGGCGGGTCACGAAGTCCAGGCCCGTGTCCACCAGGATGCCGTCCTGGGCGGTCAGGCCGCGCAGCACCTCGCCGTGGATCCGCATCCAGTCGGTCGGCCAGATGTTGACGAAGCCGCCGCCTTCCAGCGACCAGCCGATGTTGCGCATGCCTTCCAGCCCGCCGCTGTTGCCGCGGTCTTCGCGGATCGAGGCGGCGGCGCCGAAGGAGATGTGCTTGGTGTTGACGATGGCGAAGCTGGCGGCGTCATCAGGGGCCCCGTAGCTGTCGAACTCCCAGGGACGGCTGATCGCCAGGTTACCGCTGGGGAAGGCCGAATACTTCTTGCCGCCCTCGTAGGTGGGCGCCGCCTCGGCCCGGATGGTGGCGTTCAGATCGTAGCCGAATATCGTGACATTTTCGGCCGAGGCCGCGCCCGCAAGGCTCGCCAGGCAAAGGCCGCTCGCGGCCGCAATCAAAAAGGGTTTCACACGCCAGCTCCACTGTCCCGTTGTGCAGCCCTAACGCGCGGCAGGCCCGGGGGATGCTTCGATCCTATAGCGAAGCTCGAACTCTAGTGGGAGGCGCCATTTCCGCAGCAGTTGGCGGCTTTAGTTGGGGAACATGA
>JAQGII010000408.1 GCA_028291305.1 Caulobacteraceae bacterium | reverse complement strand
CGCCGCGTCGCCGTTCGCCGCCCTGGCCGCGCTCAAGGACAAGCCCGTCGCCGCGCGCCGGACGCGCAAGCCTCGCCGCCGGCGGGCGGCGGCCTCCGCATGAGCGCCGCGCACCAGCATGAGCCGGACGCCGGCCCCGACGACGCCTGCCGCCTGGACCTCTGGCTGTGGCGGGCGCGCTTCTTCAAGTCGCGGGGCCTGGCCGCTCGCTTCGTCGAAGAGGGCCGCCTGCGCCTGACCCGCCCCGGCGCGCAGGCCGTGCGCGTGGACAAACCCAGCCGCGTCGTGCGCGCGGGCGACGGCCTGGTGTTCGCCGTCGGCGGCCGGCTGGTGGCCGTGAAAGTGGAGGCGACGGGCGAGCGGCGGGGGCCGGCGAGCGAAGCACGCGCCCTCTATTCCGAATCGCCCCATTGACAAGCCGCGGTCGCGCCTGACATTTCCGCGCCGCGTGACAGCGTTTATTTCACCGCCTGCGAGACTACGATGACCTACATCGTCATGGATGCCTGCATCAAATGTAAGTTCATGGACTGCGTGGAGGTGTGTCCGGTGGACTGCTTCTACGAAGGCGAGAACTTCCTGGCGATCAATCCGGACGAATGCATCGATTGCGGCGTGTGCGAGCCGGAATGCCCGGTGGATGCAATCAAGCCGGACGTGGAAGACGAGCCCGACGGCAAGTGGCTGAAGATCAATTCCGAGTACTCGAGGGTTTGGCCGAACATCACCCTCAAAGGCGAGCCGCCGGCCGACCGGGAACAGTTCGAAACCGAAACCGGGAAGTTCGAGAAGTACTTCAGCGAGAAGCCCGGCAAGGGCTCCTGAACCGCTAGGCCCGGGGCCGACGCCCCTGCCTGGCCGCCCCAACGCTTTATTTATGCGACTTTTCGTGATAGGGTGCCCTTGACGCTGGGAGAGCAGCGGTTGCTGTCTCCACGTCTGTCCCCGAACGCGGTCGCGCGTTAGCGAAAGCCAAAAGTGCCTTAAAAACGACTTCGCAATGATGTCTTCATCCCTGCCCACCGCGGGGAGTGAACCTCTGTCATTGATCAGCAGACAGACGACGACGGCGAGAGTCAGCGGCTCCGGCCCAATTCGAAAGAGGTTGTCCATGAGCAAGACCGGTCACGATTTCACGATTGGCGATCATGTCGTCTATCCCGCGCACGGCGTTGGCCAGGTCCAGGGGATCGAGACGCAGGAAGTCGGCGGCCTCTCGCTCGAGCTCTATGTGATTACCTTCGACCACGAAAAGATGACCCTGCGCGTGCCCACGCGCAAAGCCAAGACCGCCGGCCTGCGTCCGCTGGCCGCAGGCGACGTCGTGACCCAGGCCCTGACCACCCTGAAGGGCCGCGCCCGCGTCAAGCGCACCATGTGGAGCCGCCGCGCCCAGGAATACGAAGCCAAGATCAACTCCGGCGACCTGATCTCCATCGCCGAAGTGGTCCGCGACCTGCACCGCGCCGACAACCAGCCTGAGCAGTCCTATTCCGAACGCCAGCTCTATGAGTCGGCGCTGGACCGCATGGCCCGCGAAGTCGCCGCCATCGAACGCATCGACCGCGAGGCCGCCATCGGCATCCTCACCAAGTCGCTGCAGAAGGCCGCCTAGGCGCGCTTTCGACCACCCGATCCAAGCAGACGCCCGGCCTCACCGCCGGGCGTTTTTGCATCTACGTCATCCCCCGACTTGATCGGGGGACCCAAGCGACGCAGCGAAGCGGACCGGGGGCTTTGGGTCCCCCGGTTCGCCCTTCGGGCGCCCGGAGGATGACGGTTTGGGTGCGACCCGTCGGGCAGCTATTTCTCCGTCAGGACCTCGATCTGCTCGGGGTGGTCCAGCTTCATCACCGCCTCGCCCGAACCCGGCCGCAACAGGCCGCGCACCCGGACCAGCTTGCCGGGCAGGTCCTCCAGCCGCATGCCCGAGGCGGCGAAGGCGCCCTGGGCGGCGCCGGGAACCTCGGCGCTGACCCAGCGCTCGATGTCCACCCGCACGCCGTTGCGCTGCTGCGCGGCGACGGTCACGCGGCCCTCCACCACCTGGAAGCCGAACGGCCTGGCCGCCGCCTCGTCCGGCAGGCGCACCTGATAGTCGGCGATCGCCCATAGGCCGCGACGGGCCCGGCGGGCGCGGGCCTCGGCGTCGAGCATGGCGCGGCCCAGCGCCCGGTTGTCGGGATAGGTGTGCACCCGCGCGTCGCCGGCCTGCAGCAGGGCCTGCTCGACCCAGGCCCCGCCCCTCGTCAGGCGCAGGTGGGCGAGCGTGCGGCCGTAGGCGTCCTGGCGGGCGCCGCCGAACATCAGTTGCACCTCCTGGCCCAGGACCAGCCGCGCCAGCGCCTCGCGCGCCTGTGCGGCGAAGGGATCGTCGCCCTTGGGCGCCTCGATGCCCGCTAGGCGCACCACCTGGCCGCCGCGCAGCACCACGGCGTCGCCGTTCCTGACCTCGGCCACCACGCCCCTGGGACCGGGCGCCAGCTGGTCCAGGCCCGGCCCGCAGCCGGCCAGGGCCAGCGCCGCCAGAAGCGATCCGCCAAGCCGCCTCATCGGAGTCCCCCGACCCGTACGGCAGCCGTCAGGCCGCCGACGCCTTGGCGAAGCGCTGATCCGGCGCCGTCCAGTTCACCGCCTTCATGAAGGCGTCGACATAGCCGGCGGCCTTGGCCCCGAAGTCCATGGCGTAGGCGTGTTCGTACATGTCCAGGGCCAGGATCGGCGTGGCGCCGGCGAGGGTGTGGGTGTGGTCCGGGGCCCATTGGTTGACCAGCCGGCGGTCGTGCGGGCTCCAGGTCAGCAGGACCCAGCCGGAGCCGCCGCCCAGGGCCTTGCCGATGCCGGAGAATTCGGCGGCCCAGCGGTCATGGCTGCCGAAGTCGCGCTCGATGGCCGAGGCCAGCGCCGCGCCCGGACGGGTCGGCGCGCCGAGGCCGGAGAAATAGACCTCGTGCAGGATCATCGAGTTCCAGGCGATCAGCTCCTCGCGCTTCAGGCCGTTGATGACGAAGGTCGGCGCCGTCGCCGGGTCCAGGGCGGCGAACTGCTTGGTGATGGCCCCCAGCCGCGTGACCGCCCCGACGTAGTTGTTGTCGTGATGGCTGACGAGGAGCTTCTCGGACAGGCCGGGGATGGCCTTGGGGTCGAACGGCAGCGGCGCCGGCGTGAATGTCGGCGCGACGCCCGGCGGCGTCGCCGCCGAGCTGGCGGTGGCGGAAACGGCGGCCCCGGCGGCCAGCAGGGTGGCGGCGGCGAGGGCTTGGCGGCGGTCGAGCATCGGTTCGGTCATCTGAGAATCCTCTGGATTTGAAAGCCCGGTAAGGCGCGGCGGCGAGGTTGGAAAACCGCGGCCGGGCGCGAACTGTCTGGCAAGCGGGCCAAATCCACGGCGCGAGCTCCCATTGGCCGCCGCGGCGGGGCGAAGGAGCGGGTCTTGGACGGCGGACCGTCTGGGACCGGGCGCCCGCGTTGGCCCGATGCGGAAGGCTAGCCCGCGGCGAGCGGCTTGAACAGTCCCCGCTCAGGCCCGGGGGTGAGGATGGCCGGGGCCTAATTCCTGGGACGCCGGGCGCGACCTCCAGCGCGACGCCGCGGGCCTCCAGGTCGTCCTGCTCCTTGCATTTTCTCCAGTGGCGGGCCCGTGGGCGAGCGGCGACTCCCTTGTCCCCGCCCGCGCGTCATGGCATCGGTCCGGAAGATCACAGGCTCAAGGCGTCCGCAAGCGGCCCAATATTCCTCGAACGACCCTTAAGTCTTTGATTCAGCGCACGGTTCCGTAGCTCAGCAGGATAGAGCAGGGCTTTCCTAAAGCCAAGGTCGGGGGTTCGAGTCCCTCCGGGACCGCCAGCGCCGCCCCTCACGCCACCGAGCGCGCCTTGCCTGTCTTGGTCCCGTCGAGCACCGCCCGCTCGCCGTCGAACATATAGTCGCGGGTCGGGGGCGCGGCGGCGACGCGCTTGGTCAGCTGCACCTGGAAGACGTTGCTGATGCCGTAGCGGAAGCCCAGTTCGCTGAAGGCCAGGTAGAACTCCCACATGCGGCAGAAGCGCTCGTCGTAGAGGGCCGCGATCTCGTCGCGCTGGGCCATGAACCGCTCGCGCCAGGCCTTCAGCGTCTCGGCGTAGTGCAGGCGCTGGATCTCCACGTCGGTGATCCACAGGCCCGCGTCCTCGATGGCCGCGCTCATCTCGGACAGGGCGGGGATATAGCCGCCGGGGAAGATGTATTTGGCGATCCAGGGCTGGGTGATGCCGGGGCCCGTGCGCCGGCCGATGGTGTGGATCAGGGCGATGCCGTCGTCGGTCAGCAGCCGCGACACCTGCTGGAAATAGGTGCGGAAATTGGGCGCGCCGACGTGTTCGAACATGCCGACGGAGACGATGCGGTCGAAGGGGCCCTCCACGTCGCGATAGTCGGTCAGGGAGAAGTCGACGCGCTGGTCGAGGTTGGCGGCCTTTGCGCGGGCCTGCGCGATGGCCAGCTGTTCCTTGGACAGGGTCACGCCCGACACCTGGGCTCCGTAGCGGCCGGCCAGTTCCAGCCCCATGCCGCCCCAGCCGCAGCCGATATCCAGCACCCGCTGGCCGGGCTCGATCATCAGCTTGGCGGCGATGTGGGTCTTCTTGGCGAACTGCGCCTGCTCCAGCGTCATGTCCGGCCGGGCGAAGTAGGCGCAGGAGTACTGCATGTCCTCGTCAAGGAAGCGGCGGTAGAGCTCGTAGGACAGGTCGTAGTGGTGGGCGACGTTGCGGCGGGCGGCCGAGCGGTCGTTCCACTGCTGGGTCAGGCGGTTGACGTGGGCGAGCAGCCGCATCAGCAGCTTGGGCGGATCGCGGTACTGGCCCAGGTTGCGGCCGACCAGCTCCAACAGGGTCCAGAGGTCGCCTTGCTCGATGGTCAGGCCGCCTTCCATATAGGCTTCGCCCAGCGCCAGGTCCGGGTTGAGCGCCATGCGCGGGCCCCAGCCCTTGGCGAAATGCACGCGAACCTCGGGTCCCGAGCCATCCCCGTAGGTGATCGGCCCTTTCCCTGCCTCCGTCACCACCAGACGACCGACGTGTACGAATCGGCTCAGCATAGAGTGCAACATGGTCACCCCTTCGCTTGGCTTTGGTCCCGTTTGGTTCAGGATGTCGCCGGACAGGCAAAGTTCACTCCGGAACGTGCAGGTCTTCAACCCCCAATTTGCTCCATCGCCTGCCTGACATCCAAACCAGACGCTGAACACCGTTAGGTCATGAACCCACTCGACATCGCCGCCCTGATCGTCTTCGCCGTCGGCTGGCTGCTCTACCAACCGTTGCTGAAGCGCCTGTCGCGGCGCGGCAGCGTGATCAACACCGACATGACGGTGGTGCGCCGCCGCTGGATGGCCAACATGGCCGCCCGCGAGAACCGGTTCCTGGACAGCCAGCTGATGGGCCACGCCCTGAACTCGGCGTCCTTCTTCGCCTCAGCCAACCTGATCGTGATCGCCGCCGCCGCGGGGGCCCTGTTCCGCAGCGACACCACCTACCGCACCGTGGCGCACATGGTGGCGACCGAGACCGGGCCGCGCTGGCTGTTCGAGGCCAAGCTGGCCCTGGTGGTGCTGGCCCTGGCGCGCGGGCTGCTCGACTTCATCTGGGCCATCCGCCAGATGAACTACACCCTGGCCGCCATCGGCGCGGCGCCGCCCACCGCCACGCCCCCCGCCGTGCTCAAGGCCTACGGCGAGGCGGCGGCCGAGGTGCTGAACCCGGCGCTGTCGTCCTTCAACAACGGCGTGCGCGGCTACTACTTCGCCCTGGCCGCCGCGGCCTGGATGCTGGGGCCGTGGGCCATGATCGCCGCGGTGCTGCTGGCCGTCGGCCTGCTCTACACCCGTCAGGTCGGATCGAGCGCCGCCCGCGGAGTGCGCCAGATCCGCCAGATCCTCGACGACCTCTAGCGGCGAAACCGGCATCCGCCTTCGCCTGCCGTGTTTTAGGCGGCGTCCAGGCCGATCGGGCAGACCACGCCGGTGCCGGCCAGGCCGCAATAGCCGGCCGGATTCTTGGCGAGGTACTGCTGGTGATAGCCCTCGGCGAAATAGAAGGGCGGGGCGGGGGCGATCTCGGTGGAGATGGCGCCGTAACCCTTGCCGGCCAGGGCGGCGGCGAAGGCGGCCTTGGACTCCTGCGCCTGCCGGGCCTGCCCGTCCGAAGAGGTGTAGATGGCCGAGCGGTACTGCGTGCCCACGTCGTTGCCCTGGCGCATGCCCTGGGTCGGATCGTGGTTCTCCCAGAACACCTTCAGCAGGGCCTCGTAGCTGACGACCTTGGGGTCGAACACCACCAGCACCGCCTCGGTGTGGCCGGTGCGTCCCGAGCAGGTCTCCTCGTAGGTCGGGTTCGGCGTGACGCCGCCGGCATAGCCGACCGCCGTCACCCAGACCCCCGGAATCGTCCAGAACAGCCGCTCCACGCCCCAGAAGCAGCCCATGCCGAACTGGGCCGTCTGCAGCCCCTCCGGATAGGGCCCCTTCAAGGCGCGGCCGTTGACGAAGTGGCGCTCGGCTGTGGGGATGGCGTGCGGCCGGCCCGGCAGGGCGCGGTCGGCGCTGGGCAGCTCGGTCGGCTTGTCGAACAACATCAGGCGGGTCCCGCGTGGCTGGAGGCGGAGGATCGCCGTATAAGATAGGGCTTCGGCCGCCCTTTCGACAGCCCGCCGAAAGAAGCGCAGAGCGAGCCTTGCCCGCGAGGCCCGCATCAGTATATTGCGCGCCTTCCCGCCGGGGCCCTGGCCCCGTGCGACCTGCAACGCACGCCATAAGCGCGCGCCCGTGGGGTGAGGTGGCCGAGTGGTTGAAGGCGCACGCTTGGAAAGCGTGTTTACGGGAAACCGTAACGAGGGTTCGAATCCCTCTCTCACCGCCACGCAGTATTCCCAGGCAATCTCAATCCCCATAATCTGCGGTAACACCCGGAATAGACGGCACTATATCTGATATTTTCCAAACTCATCGCCGCCGAAAACTGTCTTATGGCCTCCGTTTACACAGGTATTCGTCCCACTTTCTCTGCCGCCCGCGTCGCGGTGGCGTTTCATGTTCATCCACTAGATTCGCTGGTTACAGGGTATTGAATCGCTGATTCGATAGTCGGGCCCATTTGGCGGGCGGGTCGATGCGGCGCACCAATCGATTTCAATGCGTTACGCCCAGCTCGCGGCCAAATTCCCTAACCGGATAACAGGGAACGCCCGGGAACGGGACTCCTCCACATCGGCCTACGTCGCGTTGGCCTGGCGCAGCATTGCGCGAGTAACGACATTGTCCAGATGAAGCGGGCGCCCGGGAGCTGCGCCGTTCGTGCACGCCAGCCGTCATTTCGCCACACGAACCACCCCCGCGAGAGGGACGCCCTGCGCCCTTGGCCCCCATCTTCGATGGGGTCCTAGGGCGCAGGGCGAGACCAACCACTGGACACATAGGCCTCGACGCGCTTCGATTTTCAGCTTGACGCTATCGCGATTTCACGTTGCCGTTGTGTAGTAGGGCTGCCGATTCGGTCGGCCCGAGCGAATTTCCGGCCATGGAGGGATACCGGCGCGCGCCCATATTTGGGGCGCGTTGCTCGCCCGGGCCGCCGCCATCGAACGCCCAGTTGACGGGGGGCGAACATGGCGCGACGAGGAAAAGGCAGGATCGAAACGGGCGTCGGGCGAGAGCTTCGCGCCAAAAGTCGCGCCCGACGAGAGACCCTCAGCGTCCGTGCTGAGGCCGTCCGCAATGAGCGGCCCGCTCGCAACAATCTTCTGCCCGAACTACAGCTTGTCACGCGCGCGATCGCGTCGCTCAAGCCTGCCACCCGACGCCTTCGCAAGCTGGATCCTGCACAAGTCGCGCGGGTCCGGCGGGCGATCGCCGAGCTCGGCTTTTGCTCGCCGGTACTGATCACCGCTGATGGCGAGGTCCTCGACGGTCATACGCGCGTCGAAGCGGCCCTCCAACTCGGCCTAGCTGAGGCCCCCTGCCTGGTCGTCGATCACCTGAACTGCGACGAACTTCGCGTTCTGCGCATTGCGCTAAACCGACTGCCGGAGACGGGCGTTTGGGATTTTGGTGCGCTCAAACTGGAATTCGCAGAGTTGATCGCCCTGGACGCGCCGATCGAGGTTTCCGGATTTTCCTTGCCAGAGATCGACCAGCTGGTCCTGGAGGACGAACTGCCGCCCTACGAAACCGGCCCGCTGGAACCGGATCCCGAACTTCCTCCAGTCTGCCATCCCGGCGATCTCTGGGCGCTCGATGAGCACCTGATCGCGTGCGGGGACGCGCGCGACCCAGCGACCTACGAAACACTTTTCCAGTCCGGGGAAGCGGCTCAACTGGTCTTTACCGACGTCCCATACAACGTCCCAATCGCCGGACACGTCACTGGCGGCAAACACCGGGAATTCGCCATGGCATCTGGAGAGATGTCTCGCAAGAACTTCGAAGCATTTAACCTGAGATGGATGACGCTTGCATTTACTCATCTTCGCAACGGCGGCCTGCTGGCTACCTATATAGACTGGCGCTCGGTCGAGCTTATCATAGCTGTCGGCCGCGTCATTGGCCTAAGTCTCCTCAACGTTGTGGTATGGGCCAAGACCAACGGCGGAATGGGCTCGCTGTGGCGCAGCCAGCATGAGCTTCTGCCGGTCCTGAAAAAAGGTAAAGCGCCGCACCGCAACAATGTCTCGCTGGGCAAGCACGGTCGCTGGCGGTCGAACGTGTGGAACTACCCAGGAGCCTCGACCATGGGCTCCGACTCCCGCACAGGGCTCAAACTTCATCCGACCGTAAAGCCCGTCGCCATGCTCGAGGACGCCCT
>JAQGII010000398.1 GCA_028291305.1 Caulobacteraceae bacterium | reverse complement strand
TCGACCGCCTGCCCGAACCGTTCCGCACCTTCAGCCGCTACAATCCGATGTTCTATCTGATCGACGGCTTCCGCTACGGCTTCATCGACCGCTCCGAGGGGGCGCTGGGGCCCGGCGGGGTGTTCGTCCTGGCCCTGTCGCTGGTCCTGCTGCTCCTGGTCTGGCGCCTGTTCGCCATCGGTTACCGCCTGAAAACCTGAGCCTTTTCCTGCGGGGAAAACTCCCGTACCGCGAGAAAACAAGTCTTAACCATCCATCGGCATGGTGGGCTCGCGCTCGGGCAGGGTCCCGCCGCGCATTGGGGGAGACTTGGATGAAGCGTCTGGCGGACTTGCCGCTGATCGTGAAGATGGGCTTTGCGCCGTTATTGGCGGTGATTGCCCTCGCGGTCGTGACGGGCGTGGGCTACGTCGCCCAGAAGCAACAATCGGCCGTCCTGCAGCGCGTGGTCGAGCAGGACATGAGCAACAGCCTGCGTTTCGCCGCGCTGGAGCAGAAGATCGCTTCCGACCACGGCGAGATGTACGTGCTGATCGCGCGCCAGGCCGGCAGCGTCGACACCGACAAGATCGCCCCCCGCATCAAGGAGCTGCTCGTCGACGTCGACGGCATCGGCAAGGAACTGCAGGCGCTCAGCGCCAAGGCTCCGGCCGACCAGCAGCCCCAGCTGAAGACGCTGGCCAAGAACCTGAAGGACTTCCACGACGCCATCGACGTGGTCGGCACCATGGTGGGCGTCGACGCCCAGACCGCCACCGCCTTCGCCCTGCCCTTCGAGAAGCAGTACATGAAGATGATGGGCACGCTTCACGCCACCGCCCAGGCGGTGCAGGCGGAGTCCAAGGGCCGGGCGGACCAGAGCATCGCCCAGGCCAAGCAGGGCGTCATGGTTTCCACCCTGTCCTCGATGCTCGCCCTCCTGAGCGTGTGCGTGATCAGCTGGTTCGGCGTCACCGGCATCCGCGCGGCCATCAGCCGGATCGCCGAGGCGACCTCGGCCCTGGCCAGCGGCGACACCAGCGGCGACCTCGACAAGCTGGCCCGCAAGGACGAGCTGGGCGCCATCGTCAAATCCCTGGGCGTGTTCAAGGAGCATCAGCTGCACATCGCCCAGATGCGCCTGGAGCAGGAGACGCTCCAGGGCGAGCAGGAGAGCATGCGCCGCGACCAGGAGCGCCAGCGCCAGGACAACGCCGCCCGGCAAGAGGCGGTGGTCAGCGGCCTGGCCGAGGGCCTCGACCATCTGGCCGACGGCGACCTGACCTTCCGTCTCAACCAGCCGTTCGCCGACGAATACGAAAAGCTGCGTGACGACTTCAACGTCGCCATGGGCCGGATGCAGGAGACCCTCAAGGTCATCGCCCACAACACCCAGGGCATCCGCAGCGGGGCCGGCGAGATCAGCCAGGCCGCCGACGACCTGTCGCGCCGCACCGAGCAGCAGGCCGCCAGCCTGGAACAGACCGCCGCGGCGCTCGACGAGATCACCGCCACCGTCCGCCGCACGGCGGAAGGCGCCAACCAGGCCCAGGCTGTGGTCTCCACCGCCAAGGGCGACGCCGAGCGGTCGGGCCAGGTGGTGCGCGACGCGGTCGGCGCCATGGGCAAGATCGAACAGTCGGCCAAGGAGATCAGCCAGATCATCAGCGTGATCGACGAGATCGCCTTCCAGACCAACCTGCTGGCGCTCAACGCCGGGGTCGAGGCCGCCCGCGCGGGCGACGCCGGCCGCGGCTTCGCGGTGGTCGCCTCCGAAGTGCGGGCCCTGGCCCGGCGCTCGGCGGACGCCGCCAAGGAGAGCATGGCCCTGATCTCCGCCTCGGCCCGCCAGGTCGACTCCGGCGTGGACCTGGTCGGCCAGACCGGCCAGGCGCTGCAGCGCATCGTCGCCCAGATCGCGGAGATCAACGGGGTGGTGGCGGAGATCTCCGCCTCGGCCCAGGAGCAGTCCACCGGCCTGCACCAGGTCAACTCCGCGGTGAACCAGATGGACCAGGTGACCCAGCAGAACGCGGCCATGGTCGAACAGTCGACCGCCGCCAGCCACGCCCTGGCCCGCGAGTCCGAAGAGTTGGCCCGCCTGATCAGCCGCTTCCGCATCGGCGAGGAGCGGGCCGAGCGCGAGCCGGCCCCGCGTGCGGCGGCCCCGTCGCGCGAGGCGGCCTATCGCCCGTCCGCCCCGGCGGCCGGCCGTTCGAGCTACGCCGGCTCCGCCCCCGCCTACAGCCGCACCGCCACCGCCCGCAAGATCGAGCCGGCGGCGGAAGAAGAGGGCTGGGAAGAGTTCTGATCCGCTCCCCGCCGGGCCTCCCCCTCGGGGGTACGCATGGCGATCGAACAGAGAAGGCGCTGGAGGCGGTCCGCCCCCGGCGCCTTTTTCTTTGTAGGCGGCTACCGCGCCGCCTGCTGCGCCGCCGGGCGCCAGTCGGCGGCCGTCGCCACATAGAGCCGCACCGCGTCGGCGTAGCGGCGGCCCTGGGCCAGGGCGTAGGCCTGGCGGGTCTCGGACAGGCGGCGCTCGGCCTGGGTCACCTCCAGCAGGTTGCCGCCGCCGTTCTGATAGGCGAACCGGTTGTTGTTGAGGTCCGCCTCGGCCACGCGCCGCGCCTCGTCCTGGGCGGCGATGGCCGCCTCGTCGCTGGCCAGGGCCTGCATCACGTCGGCTACCTGGGTGAAGGCGGTCAGCACCGTCTGCTGGTACTGCGCCAGGGACGCCTTGGCGGCGGCCTCGGCGGCGCGCTGGCCGGCCTTCAACGCCTTGCGCCCGAAGATCGGCAGGCTGAGGTTGGGGCCGACGTTCCAGCCGCTGAAATTGTAGTCGAAGATCCGCTCCGGGGTCAGGGCGGTCTGGGTCAGGCCGGCGTTCAGCTTTACGTCCGGATAGAGCTTGGCCTGCTGCACGCCGATGTTGGCGATGGCCGCGTGCAGGTCGGCCTCGGCGGCCAGGATGTCCGGGCGCCGGTGCACCAGTTCGGACGGCAGCTCCACCGGGATGGCGGCCGGCAGGCTCAGCCGGTCCAGGTCGAAGTCCGGCGCGGTCCAGTCGGACGGCGCGTGGCCGACCAGCAGGGCCAGGGCGTGGCGGGCCTGGGCCAGCTGCTGCTCGAGCGCGGGCAGGGTCGCCTGGTCCTGCGCCAGCTGCGCGCGGGCGCTGACCTGGGCGGCGGGGGCGGCGGCGCCGCCGGCCTGCAGCCGCTGCACGAAATCGAGGTTCTTCTGGTCCTCCACAACCACGCTGCGCACGGCGGCGATCTGGGCGCGCAGGGTGGCGATCTGCACCGCCTGCATGGCCACGTTGCCGGTCAGGGTCAGGTAGGCCGCCTTGGCCCGGTAGCCCTGGGCCTGCGCCATCGCCAGGGCGTCCTCCACCGCGCGGTGGCGCCCGCCGTACAGGTCGAGGTCGTAGGAGACGTTGCCGCCGATCGAATAGAGGTTGATCGTCGGGCTGGCGAAGCCGGTGAAGCCGAAGGCGGCGACGTTGACCCGCGTCCGCTCGGCTCCGGCGTTGAAGTCGCCCTGCAGGCCGAGGCCGCCGCGCGCGGCGAGGGCCGCTTCCTGCGACTGGGTCAGGGCGGCGTTGGCCGCCGCGAGGGTCGGGCTGTCGCTCAGCGCCTGGCGCACCACGCGGTCGAGGTCGGGCGAGCCGAACGCCTGCCACCAGTCGCCGGCGTTCTCCGCGCTGGCGGCGATCTCCCCGGACTTGATCTGGGGGACCTTGGACGCGGCGTCGCCCTGCATCCCGTAGCCGGCGGCCGTGGGCGCGTCGGGCGCGTGGAAGTCCGGCCCGACCGTGGCGCAGGCGGACAGCAGGGCGGCGGC
>JAQGII010000384.1 GCA_028291305.1 Caulobacteraceae bacterium | reverse complement strand
GGCCCCCTGGCGAGGAGGCCCTGGCGCCGCCGGATTCGGTGAGCTGGGGCATCTACAAGAACCCGGTGTCGGTGTTCATCTGCGGCGTGGCGGCGGTGATCCTGGAGCTGGCCGAGCCTGGCGTGCGCACCGGCGTGTGGGAGCATTCGACCTTCCGCACCGATCCCGTTCTGCGCATGCGGCGCACCGGCATGGCCGCCATGGTCACCGTCTACGGTCCCAGGAGCGCGGCGGAGCAGATGATCGCCGGGGTGGTGCGTGCGCACGACAGGGTCGCCGGCCAGACCCCGACGGGCCGGGCCTACACCGCCAACGACCAGGACCTGCTGACCTGGGTGCAGGCGACCGCCAGCTTCGGCTTCGCCGGCGCCTACAGCCGCTATGTCCGCCCCCTGGGCCGCGACGAGCTCGACCGCGCCTACCGCGAGTCCGCCCCCGCCTCGCGCCTCTACGGCGTGCGGCGGGCGCCCGCCGGCCAGGCGCAGATGGAGGCCCTGTTCGAGGCCATGCGCGACCGCCTGGAGCCGTCGCCGATCGTGTTCGACTTCCTGCGCATCGTGCGCGCCGCGCCGGCCTTCCCCGCCGCCGTGCGCCCGGTGCAGCCTCTGCTGGTGCGCGCCGCCGTCGAGATGACGCCGCCGTGGGTGCGCGAGCGCCTGGGCCTGACAGCGGCCTACGGCCTGCGGCCCTTCGAGGCGTCGATGGTGCGGGCGGCGGGGGCGCTGTCGGACCGCATCGTGCTGCGCGACAGCCCGGCGGTGCAGTCCTGCCTGCGGCTCGGGCTGCCGGAGGACTACCTCTATCGGCCCTAGCGGTCCGCTCCGCGCCCGGCGAACAGCAACGCTGGGAAAACGGCGGGCGATCCCCACCTGGGTTCCGAGGCCAAGGGAGACCGTCATGATCCGTGCGCTTGCCCCCGACCTGGTCAGCATCCGCAACAGCGTCGAGACCGTCGGCCGGCTGTCCGACAGCCTGGTGCGGCTGGGACCGTTCCGCCTGGGCCTCGACGGGGTGCTGAGCTGGATACCCGCCGTCGGCGAGCTCTACAGCACCGCGGCCGCCGTCTTCATCATCGTCCAGGGCGCCCGCGCCCGCGTGCCGCTCCATGTGCTGCTGGCCTGCGGCGCCCTGATGGGCAGCCGCACCGTGGTCAGCGCCGTGCCGCTGGCCGGCCCGGCCGTGGCCGACCTGTTCCTGGCCCACCGGCTGTCGGCCAAGATGGTGGTGCGGGCGATCGACAAGATGCTGCCGCAGGGCGTGCAGCCCCTGCCGCCCGAACCCTGGTGGCGCACGGCCCTGAACTGGTCGCGCAGGTCGGCCGCCGCCTAGCCGGCCTATCGTCACCCTAGGACAAGCCCTGGGTTGGGCGTTCGGCTCAGCCTCCAGGCCACAGCAGCATGGCCGCGCCCGCCGCCGCCGCGGCCCAGCCGACCGCCCTGGCGCCGCGATCGCCGATCGGCGCGACCTTCTCGATCAGGACGACGACCGCCAGCACCGCGACCCAGGCCAGGCTCATCACGCCGCCGACGAACAGCAGCGCCATCAGCATCCAGCAGCAGCCGATGCAGAAGGCGCCGTGCGCCAGTCCCAGGCGGGCGGCGCCCACCCAGCCGGGCCGCCACAGGCGGCTGACGAAGGAGAGGGGCGAGCGGCACTGCCGCAGGCAGGCGCGCTTGATCGGCGTCAGCTGGTAAAGGCCCGCCGCCGCCAGCAGGGCGCCGGCGATCCGCCCGCCCTCCAGCCGCAGGGTTCCGGAGGATAGCAGCCGCGCCTGGACCAGCAGCACCTGGGCCGCCGCCGCGAGCGCGGAGAAGGCCGCCCACAGCAGCAGATAGACGCCCGCGAACACCAGGGTCGGGGCCAGCACCGCCCCCTGCGCCTTCACGCCCCGGGCAAACGCCGAATAGAGCAGGATCATCGGCGCCGCCGACGGCAGCATCATCGCCACCATCATCACCATCCACATGACGAAGGCGCCGAGCCAGTCGGCGACCGGGTGCGCGGCGGCGGGGCCGGCCGACATGTCCATGCCCGGCATCGCGGCGGCCTGGGACGGCATCGGCATGGCGCCGGGGTAGCGGACCAGCCAGATCGCGGCCGTCAGGCAGAGGATCGCCAGGCAGCCGCCGACGATCCAGCGGTCTCGGGACAACAGGGTCTGCAGCGTGTCCTTCCGGCTCATCGGGCCCCGAGCCGGCGGATCAGGCGGCCCCGTGGGTGGACAGGTCCAGCATGGCCACGTGGGCGTGCCCCGTATCCCAGCTGAGGGGCACCGGGTCGGGCGAACGGGTCCGCCCGCTGGCGTACTCGGCTTCGCGGTATTCGAAGCCGTTGGGCAGGGTCACCCGCGCCCTGTGTTCGGCGCCGGTCACCGGATTGCGGATCGGCGAGACCTGGGTGTCCAGCACGCCCTCGATCTGCAGCCGGCCGAGCCGGCGATCGATGTCCAGCTCGAACTCGATCGGCAGGAAGACCGGCGGATGCAGCGTCTCGATGACCGTGGCGAACACATTGAAGATGGTGGCGCCGGGGTCGGTTTCCTGTCCGGACAGGATGGTCAGCACCGCGTTGCGCTGGGCTTCGGTCGCCGACGGGTCGATGACCACGAAGGCCTCGCCGCCGCCCTCGTGGATGGCCTTCGGCCAGGCGAACATGCCGGCCCATTTCACCCCGCTCAGCGACAGGTCGCCGAAATGGCCGTGGTCGACGCGCATGCCGGTCATCGCCCGGCAGTTGCCATGGGTCGGCAGGGCGTTGAACTGGCAGGGGCAACCCCAATCGCAATTGCAACTGGCGATCTCGGGCCCCTGCATCCGCCATTCGATAAAGGCCATCTCGACCTCCCGGCTCGCCCGAAGAGTTCGAGACTACTCCTCGCCCGCAATATCGCAATCACGCGCCCGGCGCCCGGCGCCTGTCGGCTCGCGCTCGCAGCGGGGGCGCGACCCGACTTACCGCCCGAACTTGGGCGTCAGGTGGTCAGCCGCTCGGCAGTCCGGCAAAAATCGCTCCGCGCGCAGGATTCGACCGGCGCGGGCGGCCCGCCTCCGTGGCAGGTTCCGCCCAGTTTCGAAGGAGCTTTCCGTGACGTCTCGCCTGAATTCCGTGATCGACCGCCGCCGCCTGCTGCAAGGGACCGCCAGTGTCGGCGGCCTCAGCCTGTTCGGCCTGGCGGGGTGCGCCACCGGATCCGGCCGGCCCCGCTACGACGCCATCGTGCCGCCCCTGGCGCCGGTGCGGGCGCACGCCGACCGGCTGTTCGACATCACCGTCTGCCTGCGGCCGTTCCGGGCGGCGGGGCCGAGGCTCGACACCGAACAGGTCGGCGACACCCTGGTGGTGCACAACTACGGCCACGGCGGCAGCGGCTGGTCGCTGTCCTGGGGCTCCAGCACCATCGCGGTGGGCAAGGCGATGGCGAGCAGCCCGCGCGAAGTGGCGGTGATCGGCTGCGGCGCGCTCGGCCTGACCTCGGCGATCCTGGCGCAGCGCGCCGGGGCCAAGGTGACCATCTACGCCCGGGACCTGCTGCCCCAGGCCCGCTCGGCGCGCGCCACCGGCAGCTGGACGCCGTCGTCCCGCATCTGCCTGGAGAGCGTGGCGGGGCCGGGCTTCGCCACCTTGTGGGAGCAGATGGCCCGCACCTCGCACAAGACCTACCGCAACTATCTCGGCCTGCCCGGCAAGCCGGTGGAGTGGACCGACCGCTACAACGTCTCCGACATCTCGCGTGAGGAGCAGAGGGCGCGTCGCACCCCCGATCCCCTGGGCTTTGCCGAGTACGACCACCTGATCGCCGACCTGAACCCTGCGCCGCAGCTGCTGCCGCGGGGCGGCACGCCGTTCGACGCGCCGTTCGTCTACCGCTCGGAATCGATGATGTTCAACATCGCCGACTACGGCCACACCCTGATGACCGACTTCTTCGCGGCGGGGGGCGAGTTCCGCCGGACGGAGTTCCACACGCCCGCCGAGCTGGGGCTGCTCAAGGAGAAGGTGGTGATCAACTGCCCGGGCTACGCCGCCCGCGCCCTGTGGCGGGACGAGTCCATCGTGCCGGTGCGGGGCCAGATCGCCTGGCTGATCCCGCAGGGCGAGGTGAACTACGGCGTGACCTACAAGAACGTCAGCGTGCTTTCGCGCACCGACGGCATCGTCGTCCAGGCCGTCGAGGGCGGCGACATGAAGGGCTACAAGGACGACAACGAAACCGTCGACCGCGCCGAGGCCGACAAGGCGGTGGCGACGGTGGCGGAGCTGTACTCGCGGTTCCGGCGGGGCTGACCGCCGCGTCGGACGACTAGCCGGCCGCCTCGCTCTTGCGGGCCTGCGCCAGCAGCCAGGTCTCGAACGCCGCCACCCGCGCCGCCTTGGGCGGGCCGGGATCGGAGGCGAGGTAGTAGGCGCCCTGGGTCGCGACCTGGCGGTCGAAGGGCGCCGCCAGCCGGCCGGCGTCCAGGTCGTGCTCGACCAGCGCGCGCTGGGCCATGACCACGCCCAGGCCGTCGATGGCCGCCTGGTAGGCGAGGGCGGCGCTGTCGAAGGTGATGGCGCCCCTGGCCTCCAGGGTGGGGATGCCGGCCGCCGCCAGCCACAGCGGCCAGTCGCGCGGGCGGTGCATCGACGACAGCAGGACATGGCCGGCCAGGTCCGCCGGGCGCTCCAGCGGCGGGCCGCGCCGGATCAGGGCGGGGCTGCACACCGGCAGCAGCACCTCGCCGAACAGGCGTTTGTATCCTTCGCCGACCGGCGCGCCGGACTCGCCGTGCACGAACACGTCCACGTCCTCGCGGTCGAAGTTGGCGGGCTGGTGCGAGCTGGTGATCTGGATATCGATGTCCGGATACAGGTCGCGGAAGCCGGCCAGGCGCGGCGCCAGCCAGCGGATGGCGAAGGTCGGCGGCAGCTTCAGGCGCAGCACCTTCTCGCCGGCGTCGTCGCGCACGCGGCGGGTGGCCTGGTCGATCTGGTCCAGGGCCGCGCCGAGCGTGCGGAAATAGGTCTCGCCGCGCGGCGTCAGCTCGATTCCCCGCTGGCGACGGAAGAACAGCTTGGCGCCCAGCCAGTCCTCCAGCGCCGCGACATGGCGGCTGACCGCGCTCTGGGTCACCAGCAGCTCCTGCGCCGCGCCGGTGAAGCTCAGGTAGCGGCCCGCCGCCTCGAAGGCGCGCACGGCGTTAAGCGGGGGAAGTTTGCGTGGCATCGGCTGTCATGACTTTTCGCGATATGTGGCATGACCAATCCAGCCTTGTCACGGCCCGCGGACGACCGGCGCCTCCCCCGCCCTTTTCCCGGGTCCGCGCCCCACTCTCGCCATCCGGTCCGGGTTCCCTGCGGATGCGGAAGGGGAATCAGCGATGGCGGATGTGCATTACGGCGTGGTCGAGCAGGACGGCGTGTGGATCATCATCGGCGACGGCCTGCGCTTCGGGTCGTTTGCGGACAAGGACAGGGCGGAGCGCGCCGCGCGCAACCTGGCGGACATCTCCTCGGGCCTGACCGTTCAGCTTCACGTCCAGGACGAAACGGGCGAGCTGTTGCCGCCGGAGCGGCTGGACTGACCACCCCCCAGGGCGCGCGACGCCGCAGCGGCGCCAGTTTTGAAGGGAAGGGCCTCAAGGCCGTTTCGTTTCCCATTGAGGGACAAGATGCACCAGATCCCACCCGTGGCCGCTCCGATCGCCATCCTCACCTTTGCGGCCATGATCCTCGTCGGCCGCCCCGGGCTCCTCTCGGGCGCGGCCGGCCGCCTTCTCGGGCGACGACAGCTCCTGCGCAGACTGTCCCCGCAGATTCCGCAGCCTTCGTTGCGCCGTCCACAGAGCGGCCTGGTGCAATGGATGGACTGCAAACCCCGCCGCCGCCGGTAGCAGCGCGTCCGGGGCCTACGCCGGATCGCCGCCCGGCGCGCCGCCGTCGATCACCGTCGGTTCCCAAAGAGGGACAGGACCATCCAGGTGTGACGCGATGGTGCGCAGGACCGCGAGGTCGAGGCGATTGGGCCTCTGCATATGGACCGGCGCGGTCTGTTCGGCCTCGTCCGCCGACCGGCGCAGCGTGGCGGCGAACTCGCCCTTGGTCAGCACGCCGGCCTTGTCGAGATAGACCGCCAACATCGCCGACACGATGCCGACGGCGTTGGCCGTCTCGATCACCTGATTGCGCACGCCTTCGAGCGCCCGGGCCATGGCTGCGACCGCCTCCAGGCTGGCGCGATCGCGCTCATCCAGGTCCTTCACCGCGGCTTCAAGCTGCCGAATGGCGTCCTCGTCCGACATGGGCGCTCCCAACTCCCGCGGCCGATGCATGGCCGCCCCGATGATCCGGCCCTGATATCAGGGCGGTCCCGCCAAAGCTGCAACAGCAGAGTGGTGTTCCTCGGGCCGGGGGATGTGATGGACGTCGGCGTCGCCGGCCTGGGCCGGCAGCGGCGGAAGGTCCGCGCGCCTGGACGGGACGGCCCGGCGGTCAGCCGCCGGGCGTGATCACCTTGGTGTGACCGTCGTCGGGCACCACGACGGTGGAGCCGGCGGGGGCGTAGATCGTGGTTCGGTCGTGGCCGCAGCCGGCCAGCGGCGCCAGGACGAGCAACATCAGGGGGAGCAGGAGGGCTGAGCGGCGCATGGCGGGGCATCCTTTGCCGTGGAGTCACGCAGATAAACCGTCCAACCAAACCTGCGTTCCCAGGGCGCAGCTTGCGCGATCGGGGCGCTAGAAGGCGTAGGCGAGCCCCAGCTGGAGCTGGCTGTCGGTGGTGGTGCTGGCCGGCTCGAAGATCAGCCCCTTCTCCAGGGTGGCGAGGTTGCGGCTGCGGCCATAGCCGTAGCGCGAGACCTGCGCGTCGGCCGACAGGTGGAAGCGGGCGGTGAGGGCGTAGTCCAGGCCGGCGCCGGCCTGGTAGACCGGCCGCGCGGCGAGCGCCGTCCCGTAGCTGTGCTGGTAGCGGAAGGTGATGCGCGGATCGACCGTCTCGGCCAGGCCCAGCTGGCCGCGCAGCACCAGCCGGCGGGCGGCCTGGTAGTCGGCGCGCACCGCCGCTCCCGCCATGAAGGTGCGATAGTCCTCGGTCTGGCCCGGCCCCAGGTCGCGGTTCCACAGCTGGTAGCCGAAGGTGGCGGCCGGCGTGATCAGCAGGCGGGGCGAGACGAGGAAGCCCTTGCCCAGCTGCGCCGTCACGGTGGTGTTGGCCAGGCCGCTGCGGAACTCCAGCGCGGTGTCGGAGCCGAACAGCGAGCCGCGATAGTTCTGGTTGCCGGCGTTGTAGGTCACCCTGATCGAGCCATAGAGGTTGCGCAGGCCGCCCGCATCGCCCATCCAGCTGGCGCCCGCGGCGACCCCCGGCGTCCAGCCGCCTTCGCGGTCGCGTCCCGGCGTTCCGGCGGGAAACGACTCCCGGTAGTCGCGGTAGAGTGCGGAAAACCCGACGCCGATCTCGCGGTTGGCCTGGACGACGGGCAGGGTCTGCGCCCGGGCCCCGGGGCCGAGCGACGTGGCGGCGATCCCCAGGACCACGGGGGCCCATCCCAGTCTTGCCGATGTCAGGTTTCGCAAGGCCGTGTCCTCGACGGCCGGCGTCATCCCCGCGGCCCGGGACACCAACGCGCCAAAGCCTGGAAGGTCGCGCCCGCCTGTCAGTGCTGGGCGGGCGCCGTGGCGGTCTCGCTGTCGAAGATGCGCTGCTGCTCCGGTGTGAGCGCGGCATAGAAGGCGTTCACGGCCGCGGCGTCGCGCTCGAAGGTCTGCAGGTCGGCCTGCATCTGCGCGCGGATCAAGGCCAGGCGGCGCGGGGTCGGAATCTGCGGCATCAGGGTCTGGGCCTGCTGGGCGCGCGCCTGGGCCTGGGGATCTACGGCGATGGCCTGCTGGTAGGTGCGCCAGGCCTCCTGCTGCGGCGCCGACAGATGCAGGGCGTCGTGCAGCCGGGCGGGGTCGGCTTGGGCGTGGGCCGCGCCGGCCACGGCCAGCAGGGCGAATATCAGGGCGACGGACTTGACCATCAAAAGCTCCGTGGAACGGCGCAGGTCCCCTTCCGGAACGCGCTTGGGATCATATCTAAGTAAGCGGAGCGTTGGAGACGCCAAGCCGTTCGACAACAATCCGTGATGTACGACCGACGGCCCGCGTAGCGTGACCTTCGGCCTCTCAAGGAGGTCATGAAATGAAGACAATTCTGACGGTCGCCCTGGCCGGCGCGGCCCTGCTGGCGGCCCCCTTGGCGGCGCATGCCGAGCACGGCGGCGGCGGCGGCGGCGGCGGCTTCCACGGCGGTGGTGGTTTCCACGGCGGCGGTGGCGGCGGCTTCCATGGCGGTGGCGGTTTCCACGGCGCCGGCGGCTTCCACGGCGGTTATCGCGGTGGTGATATCCACGCCGGCGGCTTTCGCGGCGGCCGCTACGGCGGCGGCTACTACGGATACTACGGGGCCGGGCTGGGATTGGGGCTCGGCCTGGGCCTGGCGGACCCCTGGTACTACGAAGACTACTACGGCCTGGCCTATCCGCCGCCGGCGGTGGTCTATGGCGACCCGGCCTACGTCGCCGCGCCGCCCCCCGTCGCCGCCGCGCCGCAGAGCGCCTGCGGCCAGTGGTCCTGGGACCAGGCCCAGTCCAAGTACGATTGGATTCCCGGTTCCTGCGGTCCGGCGGCCGCCGCGCCGCCCTCGTCCTAGAGCGCGTCAGGCGAAAGCGGATGCCGGTTTCGCCGCCAGACGTGCTCTAACCCTATGATTTATAGCCTTTTTATCCGGTTCAAATGATCCCATTTGAACCGGCTCTAGAGGTCGAGCACCAGCATCGCGCTCTTGGCGCGCGAGCAGCATAGCGTCATGTGGTCGTTGCGGGCCTGCTCGTCCGGCGTCTGGTAGACGTCGCGGTGGTCCGGTTCGCCCTCCAGCACCCGCGTCAGGCAGGTGCCGCACACGCCCTCCTCGCAGGAGGTCGGGATGTAGACGCCGTTCTCGATCAGCACGGCGGTGATCGGCTGGTCCCCGGGAATGTCGAACACCTGGCCCGAGCTGGCGATCTTGACCTGGAAGGCGCCGCCGGGCGCGCCGGTGTCGGCCACCGGGGCGAAGAATTCGCGGTGGACCCGCGCGTCCGGCCAGCCCTTGGCCTTGGCCGTCTTCAGCACCGCCTCGATCAGGCCGCCGGGCCCGCAGACATAGAGGTGGGCGCCGGGGGCGGGGGAGGCCAGCAGGGCGTCCAGATCGAACTTCTGCGCGTCGGGCCCGTCGTCGAAATGGTAGCTGACCTTGCCGGCGAAGGCGGACGCGGCGATGCGGTCGCGGAAGGCGGCGCGCGCGGGGGAGCGGGCGCCGTAGTGCATCTCGAACGGCTCGCCGATGTTGGACAGGCGCTCGGCCATGCACAGGATCGGCGTCACCCCGATGCCGCCGGCGATCAGCAGGCTGTGGCTGGCCGAGGGCTCCAGCTCGAAATGGTTCTTCGGCTCGGAGATGCGCAGGGTGTCGCCGATCGCGACGCTGTCGATCATCACCGTCGATCCGCCGCGCGACACCGGCTCGCGCAGCACGCCGATCTGATAGCGGTCGCGCCGCGTCGGCGAATTGCACAGCGAATATTGCCGCACCAGCCCCGGCGCCACCTCCACGTCGACGTGCGAGCCGGCGGTGAAGGGCGGCAGGTCGCGTCCCTGCGGATCGGCCAGCTCGAAGCTGAAGACATCCTCCGCCTCCCGCCACTTGGCGGCGACGGTCACGGCCATCCAGGACTGGATCATGCAGGGCCTATTCCGCGGCGACCGGCGCGCTCTGCGCCTGGGCCTGGGCCCGCTCCATGCGGTCGAGGACCGCCCGCGCCCGCACGCCGCCGCCGTCGATGTCGAAGGCGCGCATCTTCTCGCCCGGCAGGGCGTCGAGGCTGGCCTGCTGGGCTTCCAGGATCTCCACGTCCTCCATGAACACCTTGCCCTGGGCGGTCTTGATGCGCTGGCCGAAGCCGACGTCGTCGATATGGAAGTTGCGGGCCAGGCCCCAGAAGTACCAGCAGGTGTTCTCGGTCGACGGCGTCATCAGGTCGACGACGAAGCCGTTGGCGCCCTTGGTGCGGTCGCCGTCGATGCCGCCGACCAGGCCCACCGGCGCCACGCCGACGTCGATGATCACCGCGCCGGGGGCCATGAATTCGCAGATCTGCCAGCGGTCGACCTTGCCGCTGAGGCCGCTGTTCATCTGCCAGAAGGGCGGGTTCTCGACCGCGGGCATCCAGCGCGACACATAGACCCGCTCGCCCTCGGCCTTGACCTGGATCGGCGCCTCGAGGATCTCGGCTTGGCCGATCGAGCCCGGATGCACGTGGGTCTCGTGCGTCAGGTCCATCAGGTTGTCGATCATCAGCTTGTAGTTGGCCTTGATGAAGTAGGCGCCGCCTTCGAAGGCCCAGCCCTGCTTCTCGCAGGGCCACAGGTCGGGCAGCAGCGCCGGGTCGGCCTTGTCGGCCTCGCCGATCCACACCCAGACGAAGCGGTAGCGCTCCACGACCGGGTAGGTCTTGGCCTTCAGATAGTCCAGGCGCTGGGCCGCGCCGGGCATCTCCACGCATTTGCCGGCGCCGTCGAACATCACGCCGTGATAGCGGCAGCGCAGGTTGTCGCCCTCGATCATGCCCATCGACAGGGGCAACATGCGGTGCGGGCAGGCGTCGGCCAGGGCCACGACCTCGCCGTCGATCTTGCGGTACATGACGATGGGCTCGCCCAGCAGCGTGCGCGCCAGGGGCTTGCGCCCGACCTCGCCGTCCCACGCCGCGACATACCATTGATTGCGGATGAACATCCTGACCTCGCTGACTTCAGGCCTTATTGTATACAATGGCGCGGGCTCGTGAACAAGAACCGCGGCGTCCGCCCCCAGACGGCCCGGAACTGGTATACAGATCGGCCCCGCGCCCGGTGGATTGTAGTCCGAAACGGGCAGTTGCACGCGGTCGGCCGCGGCGACCCCGTCTCAGGCCCCGCGCAGGGTCTCGAGGATCGCGGCCAGGCTGGCCCGGCCCATCCGCATGGACGCGGGCGCCGACCACCCGGCCACGGGGTCCGGGGCCTCCACGCAGTCGTGGAACGGCATCTCGAGCGTCAGGCCGATGGCGCCGAAGCGGCGGCCCAGCGCGCGGTTGCACATGCCCGGCGCGGCGTCGCCGCCGTAGCTGGCTTCATAGCCGACCTTGGTCTGGAAGGCCGGGCTGGCCTTGAGCAGGGCGGCCTTGAACCGGTTGACGCCCTCGATCTGGTCGGGCGTCGCCACGGGGTCCATGTCGCAGCCGTCGACGAACACGTGCGGCAGGGTCTCGTCGCCGTGCACGTCGAGGCTGAGGTCGCAGCCCGTCCTGTCCATCGCCGCCAGCACCGCCGCCACCTCAGGCGCCGTGAGCGGGTCCGGCGCATGCCACTGGCGGTTCAGGTCGATCCCGGCGGCGTTGCCGCGCAGGTTGCCGCGCGCCGCCCCGTCGATGTTGACCATCGGGACCAGGTGCACGGTCGCCGCCTTCAGCAGGCCCGCGCCGACCGGGTCGCCCGGGTCCAGCAGGCAGTCCAGCGCCCCTTCCATCCACCAGCTGGCCATGGTCTCGCCGGAGTGCTGGCGGCCCACCACCCATACGGTGCGCGGGCCGTCGCCAAGAGTAATGCGGTGGATCGGGCGGCCGTCGACCGAACGTCCGATCTCGTCGACCGCCGCGCCGGGGGCGGCGGCGGC
>JAQGII010000346.1 GCA_028291305.1 Caulobacteraceae bacterium | reverse complement strand
CAGGTCGCGCGGCCGCCGCGCCAGCAGCCGCTCGACGCCGAGCACCGCCACGACCTCCTCGAACGCGATCGGCCGGCCGGCGGCCGGCGCCCGCTTCAGCCCGAACCGCAGGTTGTCCTCGACCGACAGGTGCGGGAACAGCCGCGCGTCCTGGAACACCCAGCCGATCCGGCGCCGCTCCATGGCCAGGTCGACGCGCGCCGCCGCGTCGAACAGGGGCTGCCCGTCCAGGGCAATGCGCCCGGCGTCGGGGCGCAGGGCCCCGGCCACGGCGGCCAGGACGCTGCTCTTGCCCGCGCCCGAGGGCCCGAACAGGACGGTCACGCCCTGCGCCGCGCCGTCGAAGGCGGCGTCGAGGGCGAAGCCGCCCAGGCGCTTCTGCACCTGCACCCGCAGCATCAGCGGCCCGCCAGGCGCTGGGCCCGCCGCGCCAGCACCTCGGACAGGGCCAGGGCGACCATGGCGATGGCGAAGGACAGCAGGGACAGCTTCAGCGCCGCCGCGTCGCCGCCCGGCGTCTGCAGCGCCGCATAGATGGCCAGCGGCAGGGTCTGGGTCTCGCCCGGCACATTGGCGGCGAAGGTGATGATGGCCCCGAACTCGCCCAGGCAGGCGGCGAAGCCGACGATGGCCGCCGCCGCCACGCCAGGGGCGGCCAGGGGCAGAGACACGTTGAGGAAGCGGTCCAGCGCGTCGGCCCCCAGCGAGCGCGCCGCCACGTCCAGCCCCGGATCGATGGCCTCGAACGCCAGCCGCAGCGCCCGCACCATCAGCGGGAAGGCCATCACCCCGGCGGCCAGGGACGCGCCGGCGCCGGTGAAGGCCAGGCGGATGTGCAGGGTCTGGTAGAGGACATGGCCCGCCGGCCCCTTGACGCCGAACAACAGCAGCAGGGCGTAGCCCACCACCACCGGCGGCAGCACCAGCGGCGCATGGGCCAGGGCGTTGAGCACGAAGCGGCCCGGCAGGCGCGGACGGGCCAGCAGCCAGGCGACCAGCACCGCCAGCGGCAGGGCGAACGCCAGGGCGCGGCCGGCCACGGTCAGGCTGGTGAGCAGCGCCTGCCATTCTTCCGGCGTCAGGATCATGAAAGCCCCATGCCCGGACCATCGGGCGACGTGGCGCGCAGGTCAACGACCCTAGGCCCGAGGATGGCGGCCGGTGCTAGGCCGCCGCCTTGACCAGCTCCACCGCCCGCCGGTGGACCTCGTCGGCCGCCATGCCGGGCTTGTACAGCTCCGAACCGATGCCGAAGCAGCCGGCGCCGGCCGCGCGCCACTCGGCGATGTCGCCCGGACCGACGCCGCCGACCGGCGCCACCACCACCTCGGGCGGCAGCACGGCTTTCAACGCCTTCAGATGGCCCACGCCATAGGTGGAGGCGGGGAACAGCTTGAGGAACTGCGCGCCGGTCTCGATGGCCAGGAAGGCCTCGGTGGCGCCGCCGAAGCCGGGGAAGGGGGTCATGCCCAGGGAGATCGCGCGGCGGATCACCGCCGGATCGGTGTTGGGCGCCACGGCCAGGCGGCCGCCAGCGGCGCAGACCTTCTCGACATGGGCCTGGGTCAGCACGGTGCCGCCGCCGCACAGCAGCCGCCCCTGGTACTCGGTGGCCAGCTTGCCGATGCTGTCGTAGGGATCGGGCGAGTTGAGCGGGACCTCGATCACCCGCACGCCCGCCGAATAGAGGGCCTCGGCCACCGCCAGGACCTCGTCCGGCCTGACGCCGCGCAGGATGGCGATGATGCCGCTTTCGGCCACGGCTTCTTCCAGGGTCATGTATCCGCTCCCACCCGGCGCAGCAGGGCGAGGCCGGCGATCACCGCCTGCTCGCCGTCTGCGCTCTGCACATTCAATCCTTGCGCCTTCAGCGCCGGCTCGTAGAGCGCGCACAAGGCCGGCTCGCCCATCAGGCCGATGGCGGAGCCCGGTTTCAGGCCCAGCAGCGGCGGCAGATGCGCCGTCTCGTCGCCGACCAGCAGACCCGACAGGTAGGAGGCGGCCTTGCCGCCCTCCAGCCCCTGCCCGACCATCCGCGCACGCACGGTGAACAGGCGCGAGGCCAGCGGGCTGTCGGCCGCGCCGAGCCGCAGCCCCTCGGCGAAGGCGGCGTCGTCGGACGGCGGCGCCCCGGGCCGCAGCACGCTGTGCTCGCTCAGCAGGGCATAGAGCTCGCCGCTCATGCAGGTCATGAAGTGGTGGATGCGGCCGCCCCGCACCAGCACCCACTTGCCGTGGGTGCCGGGCAGGCACAGCACATGGTCGCCCGTGCGCCGGCGCTCGTCCAGCGCCAGCCAGCCGAGCACCTTGGTCTCCTCGCCGCGGATCACGTCGGGGTAGCCGTCCGGGCGGATGCAGCGCAGGCCGGGGACGATCCAGGTCCGCTCGTCGACCTGGAACAGCTGCCTGGACAGGTCGTCCCCGCCCGCCGGACAGTCGGCGTAGGGCGCGGCGGCGATGCCCATGGCCGAGCCGACCATGCCGCACAGGATGGCGGGCAGCGCCTCGCCGCCCAGGGCCGGGCGGATCTCCTC
>JAQGII010000329.1 GCA_028291305.1 Caulobacteraceae bacterium | reverse complement strand
GTTCATCGCCCGCCAGGGGACCGCCGAGCGGCCTTGGCCGCGTTTGCTTGACGATGTGAAAAGCGCGCTGATAAGGCTCGCCGCCGAAGACGGCGTCCCCGGACCGGGCTACAAGTCCGCCGCTGGCCGATCCGCCCCGCCGCCTATCGATACCTTGCCCTCCCCTACGCTCCCGTCGACACCCTCCGACTGAGCCGCAGCAGCGTCCCATGGAAAAAGAGTCCAACCGCAACACCATCGTCTTCTTCGTCTGCGCGCTCGCCCTGCTGTTCGGCTACGAGACCTTCGTCATGGGTCCGGCCGAGAAGCGGAAGGAAGCCGCGGCCAGGCAGGCCGCCGCCATGCAGCAGAAACTGCACCCGGGCGTGCCGCTGGCGCCCGGCGCGGCGCCGCAGGCGGTGTACCTGCCGCTCGACAAGGCCCTGGCGGCCTCGCCGCGGGTGCGCATCGAAACCCCGGCCCTGACCGGCTCGGTGGCGCTGAAGGGCGGCCGGATCGACAATCTGGACCTGAAGGGCTACCGCGAGACCACCGACCCGAAGTCGCCGCTGGTGGAGCTGCTGCGCCCCGAAGGCGCCGACCACGCCTATTTCGTCCAGACCGGCTGGACCGGGGCCAATGTGCCCGGCCTGCCCAACGAGGACACCCTGTGGACCGCCCCGGCGGGCGCGGTCCTGTCGCCCGGCCATCCGGTGACCCTGACCTACGCGGCCCCCGCCGGACTGATGTTCACCCGCACCCTGGCGGTGGACGACAAGGCCATGTTCACGGCGGTCGACCAGGTCATCAACCGCGCCGCGGCGCCCGTGGCGCTGGCGCCCTACGGCTCGGTGCAGCGGCTATGCCCGGCCAGCGACAAGGACCCCTGCCTGCCCCCCGGCGCCCTGCGTAGCGGCGTGGTGCACGAAGGCGCCATCGGCTGGCTCGGGGCCCGCCTGAAGCTCGAGAAATACGGCAAGTGGAAGAAGGACGACCAGCCCCAGGTCACCCCCTCCACCGGCGGCTGGCTCGGCATCACCGACAAATACTGGATGGCGGCGCTGGTGCCCGACCAGACCCAGCAGATCCAGGGGACCTTCCGCGTCACCCCCTCGGCCACCGCCAATGTGTTCGAGGCCAACTATGTGGGGCCGCTTCAGACGGCCGCCCCGGGCGCCGCGATCAGCCAGACCGTGCACCTCTATGCCGGGGCCAAGACCGTCCCGGTGCTGCAGGCCTATCAGAAGAGCCTGGGCGTGCCTGAGTTCGACCAGGCGGTGGACTGGGGCAACTTCTGGTTCCTGACCCGCCCGCTGTTCACCGTGGTGGAGTTCTTCTACCAGCACGTCGGCAACTTCGGCATCGCCATCCTGCTGCTGACCGTCGCCGTGCGGATCGTCTTCTTCCCCCTGGCCAACAAGAGCTACGAGTCGCTGACCAAGATGAAGAAGGTCCAGCCGCAGCTGGAGCAGATCAAGAAGCGCGCCGGCGGCGACGCCGCCAAACAGCAGCAGGAGATGATGGCCCTGTACCAGAAGGAGAAGATCAACCCCTTCATGGGCTGCATCCCGATGCTGCTGCAGATCCCGGTGTTCTTCGCCCTCTACAAGGTGCTGTCGGTGACCATCGAGATGCGTCACGCGCCCTTCTTCGGCTGGGTGCAGGACCTGTCGGCGCGCGACCCGACCACCTTCGTCAATCTGTTCGGCCTGCTGCCGTTCGACCCGGCGACCGTGCCGATGATCGGCCTGTTCCTGGCCGGCCCGCTGCACATCGGCCTGTGGCCCCTGGCCTATCTGGTGACCATGTGGCTGACCATGTCGATGAGCCCGCAGACCGGCATGGACCCGACGCAGCAGAAGGTCATGCAGTTCATGCCGCTGATCTTCATGTTCTCGATCTCGGGCGTGGCCGTGGGCCTGGTGATCTACTGGGCCTGGAGCAACGTGTTGTCGATCTTCCAGCAGTACATCATCATGCGCCGGTTCAAGGTCGACAACCCGATCGACCAGATCGCGCGCAGGCTGACCGGCAAGGCGGCGCCGGCATGAGCGGGGACGCGGAGTCTGTTCAGGCCGGGCTGTTCGACGCCGAGGCCCTGGAGACCGCCCGCGTCTTCTTCGCCCATCCGGTGAGCTTCATGATGGGCGCGGTGGCCATCTCCGGCCTGCCGTCGCCCGACCTGCCCGAGGTGGCCTTCGCCGGCCGCTCCAACGTCGGCAAGTCGTCCCTGATCAACGGGCTGGTGGGCCGCCACGGCCTGGCCCGCGCCTCCAACGAGCCCGGCCGCACGCGGGAGATCAACTTCTTCGTCGCCGACGAGCGGCTGCGGCTGGTCGACCTGCCCGGCTACGGCTTCGCGCGGGTGTCGCGCACCACCGCCGACCAGTTCCAGAACCTCGGCCGCGCCTATCTGCGCGGGCGGCCCAACCTGAAGCGCGTCTACCTGCTGATCGACGCCCGCCACGGCCTCAAGGACGTGGACAAGGAGGCGCTGGACGCCCTGGACGTGGCCGCGGTCTCCTACCAGATCGTGCTGACCAAGGCCGACAAGATCAAACCCGCCGAGGTCGCCGAAACGGTCGAGGCCACGCTCAAGGCCATCGCCCGCCGCCCCGCCGCCTTCCCCCGCGTGGTCGCCACCTCCGCCGAGAAGGGCCTCGGCCTGCCCGAGCTGCGCGCCGAGATCCTGGCCGCCGTCGAGATCATCCCCGCGCCTTTGGGGTAGGCCGCAGCCAAGCGGCGGATGACAAACCGTCCCCCGCCCGCTAATGCCCTCCGCGTACCCGAGGACCTCCAGGAACCGCCGATCATGACTGACACCCCCCGCGAAGAGAGCGGCTGGGCGACGGCCAAGACCTTGGCCGAGGCCCTGCCCTTCATCCAGCGCTACGACCGCGAGACCGTGGTCATCAAATACGGCGGCCACGCCATGGGCGAGGACGAGGTGGCGCGGCTGTTCGCCGCCGACTCCGTGCTGCTCAAGCTGCTCGGCCTGCACCCGGTGATCGTGCACGGCGGCGGCCCGCAGATCAGCCGCATGCTGAAGAAGGCCGGCGTCGAGTCGACCTTCATCGACGGCCTGCGGGTGACCGACGCGGCGACCATGGAGGTCGCCGAGATGGTGCTGTCGGGGGCGATCAACAAGGAGATCGTCAACTTCATCAACCAGGCGGGGGCCGAGGCCGACGTGCGCGGCGTGGGCCTGTCCGGCAAGGACGCCCGGCTGATCACCGTGGACAAGGCGCAGAAGACCAAGCGCGACCCGGAGTCCGGCCTGGAGCAGATCGTCGACCTGGGCTTCGTCGGCGAGCCGCGCCACATCGACCCGCAGATCATCAAGGCCCTGATCCACGCCGACGAGGACTATGTGCCGGTGGTGGCGCCGATCGGCGTCTCGGTCGACGGCCAGACCTACAACATCAACGCCGACACCGTGGCCGGGGCCCTGGCGGGGGCGCTGAAGGCCAAGCGCATGCTGCTGCTGACCGACGTGCGCGGCGTGCTGGACCGGCACGGCGAGCTGATCCGCAGCATGACCCTGTCGCAGGCCGAGGACGCCATCTTCACCGGCGTGGCCACCGGCGGCATGATCCCCAAGCTGGAGACCGCCGTCGCCGCGGTGCGCGCCGGGGTCGAGGCGGTGGTCATCCTCGACGGGCGCCAGCCCCACGCCATGCTGGCCGAACTGTTCACCGACACGGGCGCCGGGACCCTGATCCACGCATGACGACAATCGATCTGGCCCACGTCGACGTCTGGCTGTTCGACCTGGACAACACCCTCTATCCGCCCGAGGCGGAGTTCATGAGCCTGATCGAAGGGCGCATGACCCAGTTCGTGGCGCGCGAGACGGGACTGTCCCGGGCCGAGGCCTACGCCCTGCAGAAGCGCTATCTCAGCGAGCACGGCACCACCCTGGCGGGGCTGATGGCCAACCACGGGGTCAACCCGGAGGCCTTCCTCGACGAGGTGCACGACGTGTCGATGGCCGGCCTGGTCCCCGACCCCGAGCTGCGCCAGGCCATCGCCGCCCTGCCCGGACGCCGGCTGGTGTTCACCAACGGCGACAAGAACCACGCCGAGCGGGTGCTGGCGAGGCTGCAGCTGGACGACCTGTTCGAGGCCACCTTCCACATCGCCCTGGCCGACTACATCCCCAAGCCCCATCCCCAGACCTTCCGGCGGATGATCGAGGCGCACGACGTCGATCCGCGCCGGACCGCCTTCTTCGAGGACTCCGCGCGCAACCTGGCGCCGGCCTTCGACCTGGGCATGACCACCGTGCTGGTCGGCCCCCACGCCTTCGAGGGCGATGCGCCCTACGTGCATCACCGCACCGACAATCTGACCGCGTTCCTGAGGAGCGCCGTGGTCCAGGAGACCCCCGTATGAGCGACCTGCAGGCCACCATCGAAGCCGCCTGGGACGCCCGCGACGGCGTCAATACGCAGACCCAGGGGCCGGTGCGCGAGGCGGTGGACGCCGCCCTCGCCCTGCTCGATTCCGGCCAGGCCCGCGTGGCCGAGAAGACCGCCGGCAACGACTGGGTCGTGCATCAGTGGCTGAAGAAGGCGGTGCTGCTGTCCTTCCGCCTCAACCCCAACAGCGTGATGGGGGCCGACACCGGCGGCGCCGGCCCGTGGTTCGACAAGGTGGCGAGCAAGTTCGCCGGCTGGGGCCAGGCCGAATTCGAGGCGGCCGGCTTCCGCGCCGTGCCGGGGGCCATGGTCCGCCGCGGCGCCTATGTCGCCCGCAACGCGATCCTGATGCCGTCCTTCGTCAACATCGGCGGCTACGTCGGCGAGGGGACCATGGTCGACACCTGGGCCACGGTCGGCTCCTGCGCCCAGATCGGCAAGAACGTGCACCTGTCCGGCGGCGCCGGCATCGGCGGGGTGCTGGAGCCGCTGCAGGCCAACCCCACCATCATCGAGGACGACTGCTTCATCGGCGCCCGCGCCGAGGTGGCCGAGGGCGTGATCGTGCGCCAGGGCGCGGTGCTGTCGATGGGCGTCTACCTCGGCTCATCGACCAAGATCGTCGACCGCGCCACCGGCGAGGTGTTCCGCGGCGAGGTGCCGGCCTATTCGGTGGTGGTGCCGGGGACCCTGCCCGCCGCCGACGGCGGCCCGGGCCTCTACTGCGCCGTGATCGTCAAGCGCGTCGACGCCCAGACCCGCTCCAAGACCTCGCCCAACGAGCTGTTGCGCGACTAGGCATGCCGTCATCCCCCGGCTCGACCGGGGGACCCAAGCGACGATCCCCTGTCACGCGCGCGTGGAGAAGCCCGCCTGGAGGGCTGTCCAAGTCGATCAGCGGCGCAGCCGTCAGGGCCTTCGGCCAGTGTCGCCTGGGTCCCCCGGTGCGTCCTTCGGACGTCCGTGGGATGACGATATGGGGAGAGGTGGGAACCGCGGCCGACGGGCCTCCGCGCCCCTGGCCGGCAGCGCCGCCAACGGGGCCCCGGCCTGGCCGCTGTCGATCTCCGCCCGCGCCCAGGGCTCCTGCGCCAGGCGGCTCCAGTCCGGGTCCAGGCCCAGATCGCGGCAGATGTCCGCGACGATCTCGCTGAACGGCCGCGCCAGCACGTCGCCGTAGAGGTCCTCGTCATCGAGCCGCTCGCTGGCCTCGTCGGCCAGCCGTTCGACGGCGTCCTCGTCGTCCAGTTCGGCCTGGATGACGCGCGCGACGATCCGTTCGACGCGGGCCTTGCGGGCATCCTCCAGATCGAGCCGGGCGTTGTCCTGCTCGGCCTCGGCCGCGACCAGCGCCCGCGCCGCACCCTCTTCCAGGGCTTGAAGGTCCTTGATGAGTTTGGATTGCAGGGCCAGCGTCATGCGCACCGCCCGCGCGACCCGCCCATAGGCCAGCGCGATATCGCCCCGCACCACCGGAGCGGGATTGGCGTCGGATCGCGCCGGCGTCGCCATCCCCGTCGCCTGGCGCTCGATGGCCACGGCGATCTCGAGACCCGCCTCGGCCAGCCGCCCCAGCAGCGCCAGTTGCCGCTCGATCAGCGGCCGCGCCCAATCGTCTGCGCCGCCCGCCGGGGCGCCGCAGGCGTCAGCATGGCTGGGGGCTGTCTGGTTGAGGACTGGGATTTGCGCGGTCATGTTTGGAACAAATCATGAACGTGAGTCGGTGGAATGTCAAGGTTTTGGCGCGGGCGCTGAGCTTCGGTAGTGACCGATTGTGGACACTCGACGAGCGTGGGCCTCAGGCCCTCAACCCTGGAAGCGCTTGTTGCGGAGAACGCCGCTGACCACTGTGGCTTCCTCAAGCCGGACGTGCGGTCTTTCCTCGCTGAAATCATACGGACCTTCGAGACGCTCGGCATAGGCGCGCCATCTGCGACCGAGGTCGTTGATGAACTCGACTAGGTCCGATCCGGCTTCATCCGAATACATGGGAGCCCAGAGCAACGCCGCATACGGGAGCTCGACCAACTCGACATAGTGGTTGGTCTGGTAGATTACCGCCGTAATCGACTTATAGCTGGTCCCTGCGAGGATATGGCCAATCAGCCCCCTGACGAGCCCGGGCGGAGCGCCGCGAAAATTGTCGTTCACGCAGATCAGCACGCCGCGATAGTCGTGCAAGCCGAGTTCGGCCTTGGTCTCTTTGATCTGGCGGTTGGCTTTGTTGATGATCCGCTGCAGCGGCTTCTTTAGCTCCAGCAGGAGTTCGCGCCGTAGGGGCTGGGTTGGATCATCGGGGTCGATGCCGGGGTATTTCGCGATCAGAGCGTCGACCTTGGCTAGCATCTCCTTGGAATGGGCGAACTCCGTTTCCAGCACCTTCAGCTCGGCGATGACCTTGGCGCTGCGGAAGAGATAGTCGGCGTTCTGGACGCCCTGACGCTTGATCAGTGGCGAGACCAGCTCTCCGCCGACCGACTGCACGAAGGTGTTCCAATGCGGTTCGTCAGCGATACTGCGCATCTGGCTGTAATCGACATCGCTCATGGCTGGAGCGTGCGGTTGAACTGCCGAGTCGGGCAAGATCGGCCGACGTTGGAAGGGTCCGGTTGACGGGGAGCGCTTTGCCCCCAGGATCACGCCTCTGTGCGGACCCCGTCGCGACGTTCGAACGCTACCGTGCTTGGCCAGACGAGTTGGAAGCCATGAAGAGCCGCTGCTTCCCGTTCAAGCCGGACTATCTGGCCCGGTACGGTATCGTGCGGGCGCTGAACGTAGCCGCGATCCGCTTCACCAGTCCGTTTTCAGCGTCCTGCGTGCTCCCCCGCTCGCGGGGGAGCTGTCACGGAGTGACTGAGGGGGCATGCCGGTGCAGGACGGCTGCAACTGCGCCTCTGCAATGCGGTGGGCTTGGCATGCCCCCTCCGGCCCTTTGGGCCACCTCCCCCGCGAGCGGGGGAGGACGTCTGCAACGTCCGCAACCCCGAGACGTTCGAGAGGTCCGCTTGCGAGCGGGCATCGCCCGGATACATTGAGCGGCCGCAAGCGGGGAGCGTCGGGCCGATGTCGAACGAGACGGTGGTGCAAGCAGCCTGCCACTGCAAAACTGTCCGGTTCGAGGTGCAGCTTTCGGATGGCCTGAAAACCGCCCGCCGCTGCACCTGTTCGATGTGCCGAATGCGTGGGGCTGTCGCCGTTTCGGCGGAGCTCGATGGCGTCAGGATCGTCTCCGGCGAGGACGCACTCAAGGAATATCGGTTCAGCACCGGAACGGCGAAGCACTACTTCTGTTCGGTCTGCGGCATCTACACCCATCACCAGAGACGCTCCAATCCGCGCCAGTTCGGGGTCAATGCGGCTTGTCTGGAAGGGGTCAGCCCGTTCGACTTTCGTGAGGTCCGCGTCAATGACGGCGTTCACCATCCGAGCGACCTTGGTCCCGGCGCCAAGCCCCGCCTTGCCGGAATCCTGCGGTTCGATCCTTCGGGTGATGGCGAAGCCCCAGACAAGACCCTGAATGGTCTGGACACCGTCGCGTTCGGAGGCTCCCCCGAAACGTCGGACACCCTTCTTGCCCTGGTCCTGGAAGGCAAGAAAACTGCGACCTGCTGGGCAGCGCGACACGGCCAGCTCAGCTACGTCGGCAAACGGGTCGCCGCCTGTGATGGCGCCGGTAGGCTCCGCGCCGTCCTGGAGACCACATCGGTGGACATCCGCCGCTTCTGCGATGTGGACGGGGCCTGGGCGCGCCTGGAAGGAGAGGGTGACCTTTCACTAAGCTGGTGGAGACAGACACACAGGGCGTTCTTTGAGGCAGAGGGCGAATTTTCGGAAGACATGGAGCTGTGGTGCGAACGGTTCCGGGTCCTGGAAGTGCTCCCCTAGGTCCGCTTCCTACCCCGTTGCAGACTTGGGTCAGCGCTAGCGGCAGATCACCGCTGTGACCTTCATTGCGACTTCCTCCAGCGTCGCGGCCAGCCGGTTCATTTGGGAAGCCGTGCCGGTCCGCTCCGGTTCGTACCGGGTCATCAGGTATTCGCGGTTCTCCGCCAACGCCCGAAGGTGGGCCGCTGTGCGCAATCTCAGTCGAAGCCCACTGGCTATCGCCAGCTCTGTCCGCGCCGCAAGGTTGTGTTGCATGCCCCGTATATGCCTTGGGTCCTGGCCATGGTGCAGTAGCAGAGCGTTGAGATAGAGCTCGACCGCGTGGATCGCGGCAAGGCGGTATGGAGCCCGAGAGAGCGGCTCGCCGCGCCGCCCAAGGGGCAGAAGCGCGAGGGCTGCTTTTCGATATTCGTCGGCCAACCGCCGAACATCGTCCGGACCTGCAAGCTCACCGGGATATGGTTCGGAGAGGGGCGCCATTATTGGCAAACAAGATAATCACCGGCCAGCCTTTACCCCTAGTGCAATCGTGTGGCGAAGGTCGGCGCAGGACGGCTGCAGCTGCGCCCTGAAGTGCGGTGGGCTTGGCATGCCCCCTCCGGCCCTCTGGGCCACCTCCCCCGCGAGCGGGGGAGGACGTGTCCGGGTCCACGCGCAGTCAGACCGTGGGAACCGTGCCGCCGTCGATGACGTACTCCGCCCCGTGCAGGGCGCCGGCGCGGTCGCTGGCCAGGAAGGCGATCAGCTCGGCGACCTCCTCGGGGCGGTTCGGGCGGCCGATCGGTATCCCGCCGAGCGAGCGCATCAACCCTTCGCGCGCAGCACCGGTCCCGACCCCCTCCGCCTCAGCCAGCCGCTCGATCATGCGGCTCGCCGCGTCGGTCTCGGTGAAACCCGGCGACACGCGGACCACGCGCACGCCTTGGGGCCCGACTTCGTTCGAGAGAGCCTTGCTGTAGTTGCTGAGCGCCGCCTTGGCCGCGGCATAGGCGAGGGTGGACTCGTAGAGCGGCAACACGCGCTGAATGGACGAGACGTGAACGATGACGCCATAGCCCTGCTCGATCATCGCCGGCAGCAGCGCCCGGTCCAGGCGCACGGCCGACAGAAGGTTCGCATTCAGCGCGGCCGTCCAGTGGTCGTCCGTCAGGGCCGCATAGCCGCCGCCCGGCGCGGAAGAGCCGCCGACGTTGTGGATCAGCACATCGAGGCCACCGAGCCGGCGTATCGCGGCCTCGGCGACGCGTGCAGCGCCCTCCACCGAGCCCAAATCCGCCGCGACGAACGCGTCCGGCTCCTCCAAGTCGTGCGGCGCCGAGCGGGCCGTAGTGAAGACGCTCGCCCCGGCCCTGCGCAGACGGCTCACGACCGCGGCGCCGATCCCCTGGCTGCCGCCGGTGACGAGCACGCGCCGGCCGGAAAACTCCGCCTCCGGCGCGCGCAGCGTGATCTCCAGATCGGCGATCTCGTCGCCGGCCAGGGTGAAGCGATACCGCAGGTCCGCGGGCGCGCCGGGGAAGTCGCCGGTGAGGTGAGCGGTCACGACGCCCCCGTCCGGTCCGGGCTCGAGGCTCCGGGGCTCGGCATGGAATCGATACCGCCGGCGCGCGTCGTCCACCCATGCGCGGACGGCGTCGCGTCCATGGTGGTCACGCCCCTCGTCGCGGACATGGACGTCGGCTGCGAAGGCCGCCGCCACGGCATCGGCGTCATCGCCGTTGGCGGCTTGGAAGTATCTGGCGATCGGGAGGGGAAGCTTCACGGTCATCGACAGGCGCTCCGCATTGGCTGAACCCTCGATCTGGGGCTATACTTCTCTCATGGCAAGAACAGACAAAAAAGTAGGGTACTCACCCACAGGTAAGCTTGAAGATGTGACGCCGGACATGGCCGCCACCGGCGTGGAGGCGGCGTTCCGGATGCTGGAAGGGCGCTGGAAGATGGTCATCATCTTCCACCTGTTTGACCGCGAGGTGCTGCGGTTCTCGGAGTTGGAGCGGGCGATCCCCGGCGTCTCCCAGAAGATGCTCATCCAGCAGCTTCGCGACCTGGAACGGGTCGGCATCGTCGTGCGTGTGGTCTATCCGCAGGTGCCGCCGTTGGTAGAATACCGGCTGACACCGTGGGGCCAGGCGATGTGCCCGGCGCTCGACGCGCTGCTGGAATGGGCGGCTCAGAGGCCGCCGCAAACGGAGGCCGGTCCCGCGCCACGCGCGGGTTGAATGTC
>JAQGII010000323.1 GCA_028291305.1 Caulobacteraceae bacterium | reverse complement strand
CCGCCCGCCGCCGTGGCCGGCCCCGGCGATCCGGTGCGCTCGCCCACCGACCGCAGCCTGGTCCTCGGCCATGTGCGCCAGGCCTCGACGGCCGAGATCGACGCCGCTTTCGAGGCGGCGCGGGCCGCCCAGCCGGCCTGGGACGCGGCGGGCGGCGGCGCGCGGGCGGAGGTGCTGCGCCGGATGGCCGACGCCCTGGAGGCCCATCGCGAGCCGCTGATGGCCATCGCCGTGCGTGAGGCTGGCAAGAGCCTGCCCGACGCCATCGCCGAGGTGCGCGAGGCCGCCGACTTCTGCCGCTACTACGCCCTGCTGGCCGAACGGCATTTCTCCGCCCCGCAGCTTCTCAAGGGACCGGTCGGCGAGGTGAACAGCCTGGAACTGCACGGGCGTGGCGTGTTCGCCTGCATCTCGCCGTGGAACTTCCCCCTGGCCATCTTCACCGGCCAGATCGCCGCCGCCCTGGCCGCCGGCAACGCCGTGCTGGCCAAGCCCGCCGAACAGACCCCCCTGATCGCGCGCGAGGCCGTGCGCCTCTACCACGCCGCAGGACTGGACCCGCGCCTTTTGGCCCTACTGCCCGGCCGGGGCGAGACCGTGGGCGCGGCCCTGATCGCCCATGCGCAGCTGGACGGCGTCGCCTTCACCGGCGGCACCGACACCGCCTGGGCCATCAACCGCACGTTGGCCGCCCGGCCGGGACCGATCATTCCCTTCATCGCCGAGACCGGCGGGCTCAACGGCCTGTTCGTCGATACCACCGCCCTGCGCGAGCAGGTGATCGACGACGTCATCGTGTCGGCCTTCGGCACGGCCGGCCAGCGCTGCTCGGCCCTGCGCCTGCTGTTCCTGCCGCGCGAGACGGCGGAGGGGATCATCGAGGGGCTGGTCGGCGCCATGGAGGCGCTCAGCATTGGCGACACCGCCGACCCTGCCGTCGATATCGGCCCGGTGATCGACGAGGAGGCGCAAGGCCGCCTGGCCGAGCACCTGGAGCGGCTGACGCGCGAGGCCCGGGTGATCAAGGCCCTGCCCGCCCCGGCCGGCGGGGTCTTCTTCGGCCCGGTGCTGGCGGAAATCGCGTCCGCCGCCTTCCTCGAACAGGAGGTGTTCGGCCCGATCCTGCACGTCGTGCGCTACGACTCCGGCCGCCTGGAAGAGGCGGCGCGACCGCTGGCCGCCAGCCGCTACGGCCTGACGTTGGGGGTGCACAGCCGCGTCGAGGCGTTCGCGCAGCGCGTGCGGGCCCTGGTGCCGGCCGGCAACGCCTACGTCAACCGCTCGATCATCGGCGCCGTGGTCGGCGTGCAGCCGTTCGGCGGCGAGGGCCTGTCGGGCACCGGGCCCAAGGCCGGGGGACCGTTGGCCCTGACCCGCTACGCCCTGGAGCGGTCGGTCAGCGTCAACATCGCGGCCCAGGGCGGCGATCCGGCCCTGCTGAACCTGGAGAGCGGACTTTGAGGCCGTGTACATGCTCCCCGCTGGCGGGGGAGGACGCCAGGATCACAGCCTCGGCAGATCGCTGGTGGTCCAGCCGCCGCCGAGGGCGCGCACCAGGTTGACGCTGGCCTGCAGACGGCGGGTCTGCACCGCCAGGGCCTGCTGCTCGACCTGCAGCGCCGCGGTCTGGGCCGTGACCACCTCCAGGTAGGTGGCGGCGCCCAGCTGGTAGCGGGTGGTGGCCAGGTCCTCGGTCTTGCGCGCCGCCAGCACCGCCAGGGCCTGCTCGGCGGCCTCGCCGCCCAGCTGGTTGTTGAGGGCCAGCTGGTCCTCCACGTTCTGGAAGGCGGCCAGCACCGCCTGGCGGTAGTCGGCGGCGGCCTGGTCGAACTGGGCGCGGACGAAGCGCTCCGCGGCCCGGCGCCGGCCCGCGTCGAACAGCGGCGCGACCACGCCCGGCCCCAGGGTCCAGAAGCTGTTGGGCGCCGAGATCAGGTTGACGCCCCCGGCGCTCTGGTAGCCTCCGGCCAGACCCAGGGTGACGGTCGGGAAGAAGGCGGCGCGGGCCACCCCGATCTGGGCGTTGGCGGCGGCGGCCCGGCGCTCGGCCGCGGCGATGTCCGGGCGCCGTTGCAGCAGGGTGGACGGGGCGTTGACCGGCACCGTGGGCGGCGCCGGCGCGGCGTCGGCCCGGGCGATCGTGAAGCCGGACGCCGTCTGGCCCACCAGCACGGCGATGGCGTGCTCGTAGAGGGCGCGCTGGGCGGCCACGTCGGGGATCTGGGACCGGGCGGCGCGCAACTGGGTTTCCGCCCGATACAAGTCCAGGCCGCTGGCGGCGCCGCCCTCGTGGCGGGCGCGGGCCAGGTCGTAGGCGCGCGAATAGGCCGCCACCGTGTCGGTCAGCAGGCGCAGCTGGGCGTCGGCGCCGCGCAGGGCCATGTAGTCGTTGGCCAGCTCCGCCCGCAGGCTGAGCTCGGCGGACTGCAGGTCGGCGGCGCTGGCCTGGGCCTGGGCGCGGCTGGCGGCGGCGAGGTTGCGCAGGCGGCCCCACAGGTCGATCTCGTAATTGACCGCCAGGCCGATCTGCTCGTTGTCGTAGGTGTCGACGCCCGCGCCGTTGATCCGCAAGGGCCGGTTCTGGGACTGGCGGTTGGTCTGCACCGCGCCCGTGCCGTCCAGCTCCGGGAAGAGGCCGGCGCGGGCCTGGGCCGCCAGGGCCCGGGCCTGGTCGTAGCGCGCCACCGCCGAGGCCAGGCTGTTGTTGGCCGAGCCGAGCCGGGCTTCCAGGCCGTCGAGCACCGGATCGCCATAGACGGTCCACCAGCCGCCGCGCGGCGCCGCGTCGGCGGGGGCGGCGGGCGTCCAGGGCCCGGTCTCCTTGAAGGCGACGGGTGCGGCCGGGATCGCGGGCGGCGCGTAGGCCGGGGCCAACGAGCAGCCGGCCAGCCCCAACGCCATCAGGGGCGCGGCGAGCACCGCGGCGGAGGGCTTAGCCATTGGCGGCGGCTTTTCCAGTCGTCGGGGCGGCGATCTTGACCACGTCGCCCTGGGTCAGGTCGTCGGGCGGACTGTCGATGACCTTCTCGTTGGGGGCAAGACCGGAGGACAGTTCGATGAAGGGGCCGAGGTCGCGCCCCACGGTCACCTTGCGCATCACCACACGGTTCCCCGGGCCGACGGTGGCGACCTGGACGCCGTGTTCGTCGGTGATCAGGGCGCTGGCGGGGATGCGCGCCAGACCGGCGCCGCCGGGTAGGGCGAGGCTGGCCTGGGCGTAACCGCCGGCCTTCAGCTTGCCGCCCCGGTTGTCGAACTGCAGCTGCACCAGCAGCGAGCCGGTCTGGGCCGAGATGGCCTGGGCGTCGCCCACCACCGTGGCGGTGAAGCTCTCACCCGGACGCTCGGGCGCGGTCAGCCTGGCGGTCATGCCCTTGTGGATCTGCGCCGAATAGCTCTGCGGGACGTTCACATAGACGCGCAGCCTGTCGACCTGGGAGACGGTGAACAGCGGCGCCTCGGCGGCGTTGCCGGCGCTGATCAGGGCGCCGATGTCGGTGGAACGGGTGGTGATCACCCCGTCGAACGGCGCGACGATGCGCTTGAACGCGGCCGTCGCCTGCAGGCGCCCAACGTTGGCGCTGGCGGCGTTGACCACCGAGGACTTGGCGGCCAGGTCGCCGGCCTTCTCCTCGTATTCCTGCTGCGAGACGGCGTCCCTGGCCAGCAGGTTCTTCCAGCGGGCGGCGGTGCTGCGCGACAGCGCCTCGTTGGCGCGGGCGGTGGCCAAGTCCGCCCTGGCCGCAGCCAGCTGCTGGTCCAGGTCCGGGGTGTCGATCTCGGCCAGCAGCTGGCCCTTCCTGACCGTGTCGCCGATGTCGACATGCCAGGCCTTGAGGTAGCCCGGGACGCGCGAATGGATGCCGGCGTTCTGGAAGGCCTGGATCTGGGCCGGCAAGGTCAGCGCCTGGGGCGCATTGTCGGCCTTGGCCGACACCAGGCCGACGGTCGGGACGACCTGTTCGTGGGTCCATTGCCTGACGTCCCGGTCGGCGCGCACCCGGGCGACCAGGCCCGTCGCGACCACGCCGGCGGCGACCACCAGGGCCACGATGCCGACCAGCTTGAGCCGGGCGGGCGGGGTGTAGCGCAGGACCTCGGACTTATTGGGCGGCATAGGCGGACTCTCCGGCGAAAGACTTCGGCTCGGCGTCGGCCAGCGACGCGGCGTGCTTTCGCCCGTGGACAAGACTGAAGACGACGGGAACGAAGAACAGGGTGGCCCCGGTGGCGAAGATCAGGCCGCCGATCACGGCGCGGCCAAGCGGCGCGTTCTGCTCGCCGCCCTCGCCCAGGGCCAGGGCCATGGGCAGCATGCCGATGATCATGGCCAGGGCGGTCATCATCACCGGGCGGAAGCGGGTGAAGCCGGCCTCCACCGCCGCGACCATGGGGTCGCCGTGCTCGGCCAGCCGCTCGCGGGCGAAACTGACCACAAGGATGGAGTTGGCCGTGGCCACCCCCATGCACATGATGGCCCCGGTCAGGGCCGGCACCGACAGGGTCGTGCCGGTGGCGAACAGGGTCCAGACGATACCGGCCAGGGCGGCCGGCAGGGCGGTAATGATCACGAACGGGTCGAGCCAGGATTGGAAGTTGACCACGATGATCAGGTAGATCAGCACGATGGCCCCGGCGATGCCCAGGAACAGGCCCGAGAAGGCGGCGTTCATGGTGTTGATCTGGCCGCGCAGGGCGATGGTCGTCCCCTTGGGCAGTTGCCCCTTGGTCTTGTCCAGCACCTTCTGCACGTCGGCCGCCACTCCGCCCAGGTCGCGGTCCTGCACGGCGACATAGACGTCGAACACCGGGGCGATGTTGTAGTGGGAGACCACCGCGTTGCTCTCCGAACGGGTGATGGCGCTGAGGCCGCCCAGCACCTGCATCCCGGCCCGGCCGCCCGCGCTGCCGGTGATCGGCACATTGGCCAGGTCCGACAGCGACCCGATGCGGTACTCCGGCGCCTGGATGACGATGGGATAGGTGACGTTGGCCGGGCTCAGCCAGTAGATCGGCGCCGACTGGCCCGACCCCGCCAGGGTCGCGCCCAGGCTGGAGGTGATGTCGCGCTCCAACAGGCCCATCTGGCCGATCCGCGTGCGGTCCACGTCCACCCGGAACTGCGGGTTGTGCGAGGACTGCTGCAGGCGCACGTCGGCGGCGCCGCGTACGGCCTGGATCTGGCGCATCAGCTTGAGCGCCAGGGCCTCGTTGGCCGCCCGGTTCGGCCCGGCGATCTGGATGTCCAGCGGCGAGGGCGAGCCGAAGTTGAGGATCTGGCTGACGATGTCGGCCGGCAGGAAGGAGAAGGTCATGCCGGGGAACCGGCGCGGCAGTTCGGCCCGCAGCTGCCGCACATAGTCGGCGGTGGGCTTGGCGCCCTCCTTGTTCAGGCTGATGTAGATGTCGCCGTCCGACGCCCCGATCACCCCGGTGTTGCTGTAGGCCATGTTGATCGAACTGTTGGGGATGCCGATGTTGTCGACGATGGTCTTGACCGTCTTGGGCGGGATCATGCCGCGCACCTGCGCCTCGATGCGGCTGAAGATGTCGGACGTCCCTTCCAGCCGGGTGCCCACCGGCGCGCGCACGTGCATGACGATCTGACCGGTATCGACCGAGGGGAAGAAGTTGGCGCCGAGGAACGGCCCCAGGCCGAACGACAGCAGCACGAAGCCCATCAGCCCGACGATGAACAGCTTGCGGTGGACCATCGCCATGGCCAGCAGGTTGCGATAGCCCTCGCGGATCCTGGCGAAGCGGTTCTCGAAGCCGCGCTGGAACAGCGCCAGGGGATTGCGCACCGGCTGGGGCGCGGCGTGCGCGTCATGGGCGGCGTGCTGCCGCAACAGGTACATCGCCATCGTCGGCACGAAGGTCCGCGACAGGACGAACGAGGCGACCATGGCGAAGATCACCGACAGAGCCATGGGCACGAACAGGAAGCCGGCCACGCCGCCCAGGGCGAACATCGGCACGAACACCACGCAGATGCAGAGCAGGGACACGAAGGCCGGGCCGACGATCTGACGGCCGCCGTCGAGGATGGCCGTCTTGACCTCCTTGCCGTGCTCCAGGTGCCAGTTGATGTTCTCGATGGTGACGGTGGCGTCGTCCACCAGGATGCCGACGGCCAGGGCCAGGCCGCCCAGGGTCATGATGTTCAGCGTCTGGCCGAACGCCGCCAGCAGGCCGATGGCGGCCAGGATGGCCAGGGGGATCGAGGCGGCGATGATCACCGTCGAGCGCCACGAGCCCAGGAACAGCAGGATCATCAGGCTGGTCAGGGCGGCGGCCAGGACGCCTTCGCGCACCACGCCCTCGAGCGCCGCCTTCACGAACAGCGACTGGTCGTTGATCGGGGTGATGGTCAGGCCCGGCGGCACCAGCTGCTTGATGTAGGGCAGCGCGTTCCTGACCCCGTCGACGATCGAAATGGTGGAGATCGCGCCGGCCTTGAAGACGGTCATCAGCACCGCGCGGCGGCCGTCGACATGGACGATGTTGGTTTGCGGCGGCGAGCCGTCGCGCACATGGGCGATATCGCGCACATAGATGGTCGCGCCGTTGACCACCTTCACCGGCAGGTTGTTGAGGTCCTCGAGCGCCTCGGGCGTGTCGTTCAGGCGGACGGTGTACTGGTAGGCCCCGATCTTGGCGTTGCCGGCGGGCGTCTGCTGGCTCTGGGCGGCGAAGGCGGCGCTGACGTCCTGGGCCGACAGCCCCTTGGCCTGCAGGGCCTGCAGGTCGAGGTCGACCTGGATCTGGCGCTGCTTGCCGCCGTAGGGCGCGACGATGGACGAGCCGGGCACATTGGCCAGAGCCGGGCGGATGATGTTGTTGCCGGCGTCGAAAATCTGCTGCTCGCTGAGCGGTCCGCCCAGGGCCAGCTGCAGGATCGGCACCGTGGAGGCGTTGAAGTTGAGGATCAGCGGCGGGGTCGAGCCCGTCGGCATGTTCTTGACCACGGTCTGCGAGCTGGAGGTTACCTGGGCCGTGGCGGTGCGGATATCGACATTGGGCTGGAAGAAGACGCGGGAGATGCCGATGCCGGCGATCGAAGTGCTTTCGGTATGCTCCACGTCGTTGACCAGGGTGGACAGCATCCGCTCGTAGGGCGTCATCACCCGGCCGCCCATGTCGTCGGCCGACAGCCCCGTATACTGCCAGGCCACGGCGATGGCGGGGATCTTGATGTCGGGGAAGATGTCTGCAGGCGTCTTCACCGCGGCCATGCCACCGAAGATCAGGATCAGCACCGCCATGACGATGAACGTCAGCGGCCGCTGCAAGGCGATGCGGATGATCCCGAGCATCAACGACTCCAATGGGCGCGCAGCATACTGGTGCGGCGCGGCGGCGAATCCAGCCCTCCCCTTGCCGCGTCATAAACAACAAAAAGCGCCGAAGCGCCCTTCTTCCGCCCTGAATATTGCCCTTTGATGACATGTCAATGTTCCGCGGGCCGCCGTTTGCCCGCGGATCGTCTCGTCATGCATGGACCTGACCGTTTTTGTGGCCGACGATAGCGGGCCAGGAGGACCAGCATGCGGGAAAATTGCCCCACCCCCGACGCCCCGTCCGCCACGGAGCGCACCTGATGGATTTCGCGCTTTCAGGCGACCAGCGGGCGATCCAGGACGCGGCGCTGGCCTTCGCCCTGGCCGAGCTCGCTCCCCATTCGGCGCGGTGGGACCAGGACAAGCACTTCCCGGTGGACACCATGCGCCAGGCCGCGGCGCTGGGCTTCGCCGGCATCTATGTGAAGGAGGACGTCGGCGGATCGGGCCTGGGGCGGCTGGACGCCGCGCTGATCTTCGAAGCCCTGTCCTACGGCGACGTGGCCACCGCCGCCTTCCTGTCGATCCACAACATGTGCGCCTGGATGATCGACAGCTTCGGCGCGGAGGCGTTGCGCCAGGCCTTCCTGCCCCGCCTGACCAGCATGGAGCTGATCGCCTCCTACTGCCTGACCGAGCCGGGCTCGGGCTCGGACGCCGCGGCCCTGCGCACCCGCGCCGCGCGCGACGGCGACGACTATGTGCTGAACGGCTCCAAGGCCTTCATCTCCGGCGCCGGGGTCTCCGACCTCTATGTGGTGATGGCCCGCACCGGCGCGGAGGGCCCCAAGGGCATCTCCGCCATCCTGGTCGAGAAGGGGACGCCCGGCCTGTCGTTCGGCGCGCTGGAGCGCAAGATGGGCTGGAACTCGCAGCCCACGGCGGTGGTCAACTTCGACAATGTCCGCGTGCCGGCCTCCCACCGCCTGGGCGATGAGGGCCAGGGCTTCGGCCTGGCCATGAAGGGTCTGGACGGCGGGCGGGTGAACATCGCCTCCTGCTCGCTCGGCGGCGCGCGCCTGGCCTTCGACACGGCCAAGGCCCACCTGCAGACCCGCCAGCAGTTCGGCAAGCCGCTGAGCGCCTTCCAGGCCCTGCAGTTCAAGCTGGCCGACATGGCCACCGAGCTCGACGCCGCGCGCCTGATGACCTACCGCGCCGCCGCCGCGCTGGACGCCGGCGATCCCCTGGCCACCCAGTATTGCGCCATGGCCAAGCGGTTCGCCACCGACGCCGGCTTCGAGGCGGCCAACCAGGCGCTGCAATTGCACGGCGGCTACGGCTATCTGCGCGACTACCCGCTGGAGCGGATCGTGCGCGACCTGCGGGTGCACCAGATCCTGGAAGGAACCAACGAGATCATGCGCGTGATCATCGCCCGCGAGTTGCTGCGCCCATGACGGTCGCCTCGTCCGTCCCGGAGATCGTCGCCCGCGTCGAAGGCCGCGTCGGCCGCATCACGCTGAACCGCCCCAAGGCGCTGCACGCCCTGACTGAGGCGATGTGCGGCGCGATCATCGCCGCCCTGCTCGCCTGGCGGGCGGACGACGCCATCGACCTGGTCCTGATCGACCATGCCGGCGAGCGCGGCTTCTGCGCCGGGGGCGACATCCGCGCCATGGCCGGCAGCGGCGCCGGGGACGGCGAGGCGGGCCGCGCCTTCTTCCTCGCCGAATACCGCATGAACGACCTGCTGCAGCGCTACCCCAAGCCCGTCGCCGCGGTAATGGACGGGGTGACCATGGGCGGCGGCGTGGGCCTGTCGGTCTATGCCCTCTACCGCGTCGCCACCGAGCGCACCCTGCTGGCCATGCCCGAAACCGGCATCGGCCTGTTCCCCGACATCGGCGCGGGATGGTTCCTGTCGCGGCTGCCGGGCGAGTTCGGCACATGGATGGCGCTGACGGGCGCGCGCCTGCGGGCTGCGGACTGCCTCCACCTGAACCTTTGCACCCACTATGTCCCGAGCGACCGGATCGAGGCGCTCAAGGACACCCTGCTCAAGGGGCCGTCGGAGGCCCGCCGCATCCTGGCGCGCTTCAATGTCGATCCCGGCCCCGCCCCCCTGGCCGGCAAGCAGTCGGCGCTCGACGGCCTGTTCGCGCACGACTCGGTGGAGGCGATCCTGGCGTCACTGCAGGCCGGGTCGTCCTGGGCGCACGCGCAGGCGGCCATCCTAGAGACCCGGTCGCCCACCTCGATGAAGGTCGCCCTGCGCGAGTTGCGCGGCGGCCGCGAGCGGCTCAGTTTCGCCGACGAGATGGCGCTGGAGTTCCGCCTCGCCTGCCGGATGATCGCCGCGCACGACTTCCAGGAAGGCGTCCGCGCCGTGGTCATCGACAAGGACAACGCCCCCCGGTGGCGCCCCGCCCGGCTCGAGGACGTTTCCGAACAAAGCCTCGACGCCCTGTTCGCGCCCTTCACCGACCAGGCGGAGTGGACCCCCATCGACTGAGCCCTGAGAGGCCGCCCATGACCAAGATCGCTTTCATCGGCCTGGGCAACATGGGCTCGGGCATGGCCGCCAACCAGGCCAAGGCGGGCCACGAGGTGCTGGCCTTCGACCTGTCCGCCGCGGCGATAGAGCGGGCCGTGGCCGCCGGCTGCCGGACGGCCGGTTCGATCCCCGAGGCGGTGGCGCAGGCGGACGCGGTGATCAGCATGCTGCCGGCCGGCCCGCAGGTGCGCCAGGTCTACGCCGAGCTGGTGCTGCCCCATGCACGGCGGGGGGCCCTGCTGATCGACTGCTCGACCATCGACATCGACAGCGCCAAGGACGTCGCCGGGCAGGCCGAGGCCGCCGGGTTCCGCTTCGCCGACGCGCCGGTGTCCGGCGGCATCATGGGCGCCCAGGCGGGCGCCCTGGCCTTCATCGTCGGCTGCCGCGAGGCCGATTTCCCCGCCTTCGAGGCGGTGCTCGGACCGATGGCCCGGGTGGTGATCCATGCCGGCGGGGCCGGGGCCGGGCAGGCGGCCAAGATCTGCAACAACATGCTGCTGGGCGTGTCGATGCTGGGGACCTGCGAGGCCTTCGCCCTGGCCGAGAAGCTGGGCCTGGACGCCGGCCGCTTCTTCGAGATCGCCTCGAAGTCCTCCGGCCAGTGCTGGTCGGTGACCACCTACTGTCCCGTCCCCGGCGTCGGCCCCGACACCCCCGCCGACCACGGCTACGCCGGCGGCTTCGCCACGGCGATGATGCTGAAGGACCTGAAACTGGCCCAGGAGGCGGCGGCGCGGGCCAAGGCCTCGACCCCGATGGGCGCCCAGGCCGAAGCGCTCTACGCCATGCTCGACGGCCTCGGCCACGGCGGCAAGGATTTCTCGGCCTTCATCCAGCTGCTGCGCGGACGGCTGGACGAATTGGCCTGATTGCGGGTCACGCCCTCGACGCCACGTCGGCGACGTAGATCAGCGCGCGCCCTTCGGCCAGGAGGACGCCGTGGGCATCGCGGCAGGTCGTCAGCAGGTCCACCAGATGCTTGTCCGGCCGCAGGCGGGTGATCTCGACCCGCGCGGTGAGCGTCTGGTCGAGCGGCGCGGCCTTCAGATACCGGGTCTCCTGCTTGAGGTAGTTGGCCCCGGACCCGGGCAGCTGCATTCCCAGCAGGTAAGAGAACAGGGCGCCGATCAGGGGCTCGGGGACCGCGCCCGGATCCGCCGTCGGGCCGCCCAGATCGGCCAGCTCCCGCACATCTTCGGCGGTGAAGCAGCGGCGCACGCTAGCCGCATCGCCAACCGTCATGCGCCGGTGTCCGGAGCGCCCAGGGCGATGACCCCGTCGCAGGTGGTCGCCGACCCGTCGGCGCGGCCGACGCGGCAGGCATAGCGCGCTTCGTGAAGCGCCCCGGCGACGGCGACGACCTCGAACACCATCGGCTCGCCGGCGTAGGTCGGGGCGGGGAAGCGGATCGCCTGGTCGCGCAGGCGCCAGCCAGGCCGCAGGGTCTGGGCCAGCCCGCTCAGGATGGAGATCAGCAACAGGCCGTGCGCGACGGGCCGGCCGAAACGGGTCCGGGCGGCGAAGCCGGCGTCGACGTGGATCGGGTTGAAATCGCCGGAGATACGCGCGAAGCGGTCGAACTCGGCCTGGGTCAGCACCCGCTCCAGCCGGGCCGCGGCAGCGGCCGTCATTGGAGGTCCAGTTCGGCAAGGCGGTGCTTTAGCACCTTGCCCAGAGCGTTGCGCGGCAGGTCGGTCACGAACAGGAAGGTCTTGGGCACCTTGTAGGCGGCCAGGCGCAGCCGGCACCAACTCTCCAGATCCGCGCAGGAGGGGGCGGAGCCGTGGCGCAGGGTGACATAGGCCCGGCCGACCTCGCCCCAGCGCTCGTCGGCCACGCCGATGACGGCGGCGTCGGTGATCTGGGGATGGCCGGTCAGCACGTTTTCCGCCTCGGCCGGGTAGACGTTCTCGCCGCCGGAAATGAACATCTCCTTGAACCGGCCGACGACGAAGAAGTAGCCGTCTTCGTCCTGCCGGCCCAGATCGCCGCTCTTCAGCCAGCCGCAGGCGCTGAAGGCCGCCGCAGTGGCGCCGGGGTCGGCCCAATAGCCGGGCGTGATCCCCGGCCCGGCGAACCACAGCTCGCCGACCGCGCCCCTGGGGACGTCGCGACCGTCGGGACCGACGACCCGGGCCTGGGCGAGCATCTGAGGTTTGCCGACCGACCCGACCTTGTCCAGCACCCTGGCGCGGTCCATCAGGAACATGGTCGGGCCGGTTTCGGTCATGCCCATGCCGTTGCAGACGACGGCCCCCCGTTCGACGAAGCGGGCGAGCAGCGCGTCCGCCAAGGGCGCGCCGCCGCATCCCCAGTGACGGACGCCCGACAGGTCCAGGCTGTCGAACTGCGGGTGCAGGCTCAGCTGCAGGTAGATGGCCGGAACGGCGAACACGGTGTCGAGTTGCTTTGCGCGGATCAGCCCGATCAGGGCGTCGGCGTCGAAGCCGGGCAGCATCGTCACCTCGCCGCCGGCGAACAGGGTGGGGAGTACATGCAGGCCGATGCCGCCGGCATGGAACAGCGGCAGGAAGCTGACGGTGCGGTCCGCCGCCGTCAGGCCGATGCCGGACCCGATGTTGACCGCATTGACCATGGCCATGCCATAGGTGTTGATCACCGCCTTCGGCCGCCCTGTCGTTCCGGACGTGAACAGCAGATACCAGACCTCGTCGACCGGCCAGTCACGGCGGTCGGCCAGGGGTTCCGCGGTCGCGCCCAGGGCGGCGTAGCCCTGCGGCCCCGGATCGTCCAATCCGATCGCCCGGATCCCGCCGGCGACGGCCTCGGCGGCCTCGCGGTCCTCGCGGCCGAACAGGATCAGGCGCGGCTTGGTCAGGTCCAGCAACGGACCGAGCTCTTCGGCCGGCATCCGCCAATTCAACGGGGCCAGAATGGCCCCGATCCTGGCGCAGCCGAACAGAATCTCGAAGAACTCGACGCGGTTGCGGCACAGGACCGCCACCCGGTCGCCCGCCTGGACCCCGGCTCGACGCATCAACGCCGCCGCCCGGCCCGCGGCCGCGTCGAGGGCCCGGTAGCTCACCCTTTGGCCGATGGCGTTCGACCTGAAGGCCGTCGCCTCCGGCGAGATGTCCGCCCGCTTGGCAAGAAGATCGGGCAGGCTGCGCATCAGTCGGCTCCGGGCGCCAGGCCGTGTTCGATGAGGTCCGCCACCGCGGCGGCCACCTCCGCCGAGGACCGGTCGTCCGCCCAGACGCCGTATCGCAGGCCCAGGAACACGTTCATGCCGATCAGGGCCCAGGCCCGCTCCTCGTCGGCGCCCGGCCGGATCTGGCCCCGACTCGTCGCTGCGGCGAGGTTGCGCCGGTAATCGTCGGCGAACACCTGGAAATATCCCTGGTAGGCGTCATGGGCGACGAACTGGGCCTCCATCACGATCCGATAGAGGTCCTTGTGGCCGCGCACGAAGTCGATGAACGCCTCCACGCCGATGCGTTCGGCCTGCAGGCGGTCGTCGATCCCGGCGGTGTGGTCGGCGAGCCAGTGACGGGTCAGCTCCCCCATATGGCTGACCAGCGCCCGGTAGAGCTCCTCCTTGGAATGAAAGTAGGTGTAGAAACTGCCCAGGGCGACGCCGGCCCGCTGGGTGATGCCGCTGATCGCCGCGTCGTAGAATCCCTTCTCGCCGAACTCCGCGCGGGCCGCATCCAGCAGCTTGCGCCGGGTGCGTTCGCCGCGCGAGGTGCGCGGCGTCTTGGGCGATCCTGGGGGCGGCGAGATATTCATCTTCTTTTTCCAACTTGAAAAGTGATTCAGGTTTCGTACACTCGTCAAGTCCAAATTGCGACAGAGCGAAAGAGCGGAGCGGGCCACGGTCGTCAACCGGGCTCCCTAACGCCCTTCGGGGGAAACAACGGGAATGGCGCAGCTGGTCCTCCGGGACATGAGTCGGCTCGGGTACCAGGAGGCGGGCGCGGGCCCCGCTCTGCTCCTGATTCACGGCTGGGGCGCCAACAGCGACTTCTTCGAACCTCAACGACGCGCCCTCGCGCAGCGCTTCAGGGTCATCACCCCCGATCTGCGCGGCCACGGCGCCAGCCCGATCGGATCGGCGGTCCTGACCGTCGATCAGCTTGCCGCCGACCTGGAGGCCTTCATGGAAGCCCTCGACCTGCGGGAGGTCCTGGCGGTCGGATGGTCCCTGGGCGCGATGGCCATCTGGAAGATGCTGCAGGGGCCGGGGCGCCGTCGGGTCGCAGGCATCGCCGTGCTCGACATGAGCGCCAAGGTGGCCAACGACGGGGCCTGGCGCCTGGGGCTCAAGGGCGGCATCGACTCCGGCGCGGCGCTGCTGGCGGCCGACGTCATGACGACGGACTGGACCGGCTTCACCCGGGCGATGGCCGAGCGGCTGGTCGCCGAAGGCTCCCAGGAGGATCGCGAGCCCCTGATCGCCTGGATGGCCGGCCAGGCGGCGCTCAACGCGCCGGGCCCGCTCGCAGACCTCTGGCGCTCGCTGGTCGCCCAGGATTTCCGCGAAGACCTGAGCGGGCTGGACCTGCCCGTGTTGCTCGCGCACGGCGCCCTCAGCCAGTTCTACGCCGCCGAAACCGCCGAAGACCTCGAGCGGCGCCTGCCCCGGGCGCGCCGGGTGAGGTTCGAGCACTCCGGCCATGCGCTCCACCTCGAGGAGCCCGATCGCTTCCATCAGATTCTCATCGAATTCGCCGACGCGCTGACCCGCGCCGACCACGAACAGGCGCCGCCGACACACGAGACGGCGTCAAAACCAGGAGGAGGAACACCATGAATTCGAAGATTTCCAAGAGACTGGCCTTCTTGCTGGCCGGCAGCGCCCTCGGCCTGGCCGCGCCGGCCTGGGCCCAGCCCGCCGCCCCCCCGGGGGCCGCCCCGGCCAATGTCGACGAGGTGGTCGTCACCGCCCGCCGGCGCGAGGAGACCCTGAAGGACGTGCCCGTCGCCGTCAGCGCGTTCACGGCGGCCCGGCTGGAGGCGACCGGCGTCAGGGACGTGACCGACCTGCAGAAGACCACTCCCTCGCTGACCATCAACCCGGCGCGCGGCACCAACTCCACCCTGATCGCCTTCATCCGCGGCGTCGGCCAGCAGGACCCCCTGTGGGGCTTCGAGCCCGGCGTCGGCCTCTACGTCGACGACGTCTACATCGCCCGCCCGCAGGCGGCGGTGCTGGACGTGTTCGACGTGCAGCGCATCGAAGTGCTGCGCGGCCCGCAAGGCACCCTCTATGGCCGCAACACGGTCGGCGGGGCGATCAAGTACGTGACCGCCCGCATCGGATCGACCCCCGAGCTGGACCTCAAGGGCCAGTTCGGCTCCTACAACGAGCATGACGAAATCATCGCCGGCAAGACGCCGCTCGGCTCGCAGTTTGCGGTCTCCGCGGCCATCGCCAAGTACGACCACGACGGCTACGGCAAGAACCTGACGACCGGCGCCCAGACCTACAACAAGAACCTGCTGGCCGCCCGGGCCAGCATCGAGTGGATTCCCAACAGCGAGCTGTTGTTCCGCCTGTCGGGCGACCAGGTGAACGACGACTCCAACGCCCGCCACGGCCACCGCGAAGCGCCCTATACGACCACGGCCGGCATTACCTACGGCGTCCTGCCCGGCGTCTACGACACCCTTGCCGGCGCGGGCGACAAGAACACCGTCAAGGCGGGCGGCGTCTCTCTCCTCGGCCAGTGGACGCTGAACCCCAACTACACCTTCAAGTCGATCACCGCCTATCGCAGCGGCCGCACCGACGGCAACATCGACTTCGACGAGACGCCGCAGCCCTTCCTCGACATCCCCGCCTCCTACCGCGACCACCAGTTCACCGAGGAGCTGCAGCTGCTGTTCAACGCCAACAAGCTGCATGGCGTGGCCGGCCTGTTCTACTTCGACGGCCAGGCCTCGGGCGCCTTCGACACGGTGCTGCTGAACGGCTCGCCGACGACGGGCTTCACCATCTTCGACGGCGGCTACGTCAACACCCGCAGCTATGCGGCCTATGTCGACGCCAGTTACGACTTCAGCGACCGCTTCCAGGCCTCGGTGGGCGGCCGCTACACCGAGGACGACAAGACCGGCCACGTCCTGCGCCAGGCCTACCTGGGCAGCCGCAGCCCGTTCTTCGGCAATACCGCCGCGATCAAGTTCGGCGCGCCGAACACGGACTATACCAACAGCAAGGTCTTCACCAAGTTCACGCCCCGCGTCAGCCTGAGCTACAAGCTGAGCTCGGACCTGACGACCTATGCCTCCTACAGCCAGGGCTTCAAATCCGGCGGCTTCGACATGCGCGGCGACGCCCTGGCCTATCCCGCCACGGTCAAGGGCTACAATCCCGAGACGGTGGACTCCTACGAGGTCGGCCTGAAGGGCAACCTGTGGAACGGCCACGGCAACTTCGCCGCGGCCCTGTTCGATTCCCAATACAAGAACCAGCAGATCACCACCCAGTACCCGAACACCACCGGCGGCATCGCCAGCGTCGTCGACAACGTCGGCGCCAGCACGCTGCGCGGGGCCGAGTTCGAGGGCACCGGACGGATCTCCTCCGACTTCTCGGTGCACACGGCGGTGAGCTACATCGACACCAAGTTCGACAAATATATCGCCTTCATCCCGGGCGCGGGCCTGACCGACGTGTCCGGCCAGCGCAAGCTGCAGAACACTCCGACCTGGACCGGGTCGCTGTCGGCCACCTGGAGCCACGACTTCGGCGGCAACGGCAAGCTGGAGCTGACGCCCTTGGCGTCCTACCGCAGCTTCACCCAGCAGTTCGAGACCGCCACGCCCCTGATCGACCAGCCCGCCTACTGGCTCTACGACGTGGACCTGGTGTGGACCTCGGCCAGCGGGCGCTACCAGGCCGGCCTGCACGGCAAGAACCTGGGCGACCAGCGCTACAAGATCGGCGGCTACACCTTCCCGGGCGCCACCTTCGCCAACTCGATCGACGCCTTCTATGGCGCGCCGAGGACCGTGACGGTCTCCCTCGCCGCCAAATTCTTCTGATGTCCCCCGCCGGGGCGGCCGCGCCGGCCGCCCCGGCCTTTTTCCCGTGATCGGATCCTCCGTGCTCGCGCCAGAAGTCCTCGATGCCGGCCGTCCCCAAACCGGCGCCCGATACCGGGCCTATGTCCTGGTCCTGCTGGTGCTGGTCTACACCTTCAACTTCATCGACCGGCAGATCCTCGGGGTGCTGGCCCCGGCGATCAAGGCGGAGCTACATCTGAGCGACACCCAGTTGGGGCTGATGGGCGGCCTCGCCTTCGCCCTGTTCTACACCGGCCTGGGCATCCCGATCGGCTGGCTGGCGGACCGCTGGAGCCGCACCTGGATCATGACCCTGGCCCTGACCCTGTGGAGCGGGTTCTCGGCGGCCTGCGGCCTGGCCGGCTCGTTCACCCAGCTGTTCCTCTGCCGCATGGGCGTCGGCTTCGGCGAGGCCGGCGGGGTCGCCCCGGCCTATTCGCTGATCAGCGACCTGTTCCCGCCGCGCGCCCGCGCCCGCGCCCTGGCCATCTACTCCTTCGGCATCCCTCTGGGCAGCGCGATGGGCGTGCTGTTCGGCGGGCTGATCGCCAGCCATGTCAACTGGCGGGCCGCCTTCATCACAGTCGGCTTGGCCGGCGTGCTGCTCGCCCCCCTCTTCCGCCTGACCGTCAAAGAGCCGCAGCGCCTCAAGGCCGACGTCCCGGTGCCGATGGGCGCGGCCCTAACGAGACTGGCGCGGACCCCGAGCTTCTGGCTGCTGTCGCTGGGGGCGGCATCCTCGTCGACGGTGTCCTACGGCCTGATGTTCTGGCTGCCGTCGTTCTTCCTGCGCAGCTTCCACCTCACCCTGCCGCAGGTGTCGTTCTACTTCGGCGCCATCCTGCTGATCGGCGGCCTGGCCGGGGTCTGGGCCGGCGGCTGGCTGGCCGACCGCCTCAGCATGCGCAGCCGCAAGGCCTATCCCCTGATCCCCGCCGTCGCCTTCGCCTTGACCATCCCTCTGGCCGTCGCCGGCGGGATGGCGCCCTCGCCCATGGCCGGCTTCTTCCTGTTCCTGATCCCCCAGGCGTTGGGACTGATGTGGCTGGGCCCAGTGATCACCGCCGTGCAGCACCTGGCGCCGGCGCGCATGCGCAGCACGGCGTCCTCCGCCTTCCTGTTCATCAACAACCTGATCGGCATCGGCAGCGGGACCCTGCTGTTCGGCTTCCTGTCCGACGTCCTCACCCGGCGGTTCGGCGCGGAGGCGCTGCGCTATTCGATCCTGTCGGGGCTGAGCCTCTATCTCCTGGCCATACTGTTCCTGCTCCTGGCGTCGCGGACCATTGAGAAGGACTGGGTGGATTAATATCTGAGGGTGCAACGATGAGTGTCCCAATGTCCCAACCCGCCGACGACGCCGTCGTCATCGCCTCCTTCGCCCGCACGCCGATGGGCGGCTTCCAGGGCGCGCTGTCCGGCGTCAAGGCCACCGAGCTGGGCGCCACGGCGGTCAAGGCGGCGGTAGAGCGGTCGGGCGTCGATCCCGGCATGGTCGAGCAGATCGTGATGGGCTGCGTGCTGTCGGCCGGGCTCGGCCAGGCCCCGGCCCGCCAGGCGGCCCTCGGCGCCGGCCTGCCGCTGGACGTGCAGGCGACCACGGTCAACAAGATGTGCGGCTCGGGCATG